>JBBIJH010000039.1:5296-5516 GCA_037446075.1 Ignavibacteriales bacterium | reverse complement strand
GGGCGGAGATTTCTTTGATTACCTCCAGGTAGGGGAGGACACTGACCGACTCGGTGTCGTGATCGGAGATGCGGCAAGCAAGGGGCTTCCTGCAGCAGTTCAGGCGCTTTACATTTCAGGGGCGCTGAAGATGGCGGTGGGATTTGAATCGAAGATGACAACACTGATCAAGAAGATCAACAATTTGGTTGACAAAACCTTTCCCGATGAGCGGTTCGTG
>JBBIJH010000039.1:0-5274 GCA_037446075.1 Ignavibacteriales bacterium | reverse complement strand
TTTCGATAACTCGAATGGTCTCTGCATCTACACGAATGCAGGCCACAACGCACCCCTTTACTATAAGGCGGAGACAGGAACGATCGAGATGCTTGAGAACACAGGGCCTGTCCTTGGACTTGCCCCTGATCAGAAATATCAAACAGAAAATATCAATATGAGGAAGGGCGACATCCTCCTCCTTTACACGGATGGGATTGTTGAGGCCCCGGATGCGAACTTTCAGCTTTATGGAGAGGAACGCTTGAAGCAAAAACTACTTCAGGTCAAGGATTTTTCCCCTCGTGAGATCGCCGAGTCGATTCTTGAGGAGGTTCAAAACTACAATGCTCAGGGGCCGTATTCAGATGACAAGACCGTCGTGGCGATCAAGCGGATGAAGTGACATCCTCGGTCGGTCAACGATGGGCGCCAGAATCTGCAATGCAGCACTCGAAACCACTCCTTATATTTTAAGCAGCTCATCACTTTCTCTTGTACGCTTGATTTGATTCAACCCGCATGTCTGAAATCTTTCCCGAACCTGAACAGAAGCTACTAGCGCCTTTTTTCACCAACCTTGACAAGCCCGTTTTTGGTTTAAAGCTTCCGCAAGAAGTCGCGGGTGCACTTTTTTCTCGATACAGCCGCTCGTCAAAAAGCTTGCGGCGAGTTTTCTTGGATGAGTTCCTTGGAAACGCAGATCTTGATCTGGAAGGATTACTCGGCGGAGAAACCTTGGTGTCCGACAGCAGTCATGCACTCAAAAAAGCGCGCGAGTTCTATGACCGAGTCCTTGTCGGTTACGGTGACGACTCTGTGGCCCAGTTGGGCGGAGCACATCTTGCGTGCGAAGGAGTCTCCAACATCGCGGCGAATCTCCTGGAAGATTCTCGGATTGGCATTGCACCGCTCGAAAAATCGACCCGGTACGTTCGATTCGACCAAAAGGATGAGGATGGCGAGTACCTCTTCTACAAAGAGCCACGGATCATGGCATCTCCACATCGAGATGCCTACTTGGAGCTGATGGAGTTGCTCTTCGATACTTATTCCAGCCAGCTCAATTCTATGCAGGATTTCATCAGGAATGTTTTGCCGATCACTTCAATTGATTTGAAGCACCCGCGAACGGGCGAAGCGCTCTCCTACAAGGATATCAGAAACGACGCGGAGCTAAAGAAGTGGGCGGAGAGCGCCTATCGCTCCACAGTGCGATCCCATGCATGCGACGTTCTCCGAGGTTATCTGCCGTTAGCCACCCTTACGAACGTCGGCCTCTTCGGAGTGGGGCAGGCGTTTGAATACCTTCTGACGAAACTCTACTCGCAGGATTTCGCAGAAACCGAAACACTCGCGAGGTCTATCCATGAGGAATTGTCGAAGCTCATCCCGTCCTTTGTGAAGCGCGCGCGAAGAAGCGATTATCTGGTGGGGGTGCGGGAGAGGGCGAAAACTTTGGCTCAGGCCATCACGGCATCCATTCCTGTCACGCAGTCTGAGTCTGTGACGCTTGTCGATTATGATGTGGAGGCGGAGGAAAAGGTGATCGCCTCGCTTCTTTATCCTTACTCTGACCAATCGCTCGGCACGTTGCGAGAGGTTGTAAAGCAGATGGCGCCACAACAGCGACAAGACTATCTCGAAGAATTTGCCGGTCAGCGAAAGAATCGACGAGAGAAAGTGGGCAGGGCATGCGAGCAGGTCTATTATACCTTCGATTTCCTGGCAAACATCGGGATGTATCGTGATTTACATAGGCATCGACTCCTGAGCCAGGACCGACAGGCTTTTACAGTTGCTCACGGATACGAGACTCCTCCCGAGCTTGAGGAGATCGGGTTTAAGAGAAGCTTTGATCGTTGTATGGAAAAGGCGGCGGAAGTCCACGACAAGATCTCTCGTGATTTTCCCGGTGAAGCCCAATACCTCATTCCTTTCGCCTACCGCGTTCGCTGGTCCATGAAGTTGAATCTTCGTGAGGCGATTTTCCTAGGCGAGTTACGGACGCTGCCGCAAGGACATCCAGATTATCGTCTGGTTGTTCAACAAATGTGGCGAAAGATTGAAGAAGTCCACCCCACCCTCGCGCGTTTTGCAAAGTTCATCGATTGGAAAACGTATCGCCTCGGGCGGTTTCAATCTGAAATGCGGACGGAATACAAGAAGTCCGCCTTTCAAGAGTGATCCTCCTGTGATTTCTCCTGTCTCGTTTATTTCGTCCCCCCATTGGCTTGTATTTCAGCCTCTCGTTCAGTATCTTCTAAAAAATTCATCTTACTCATGACTCAAGTTGCTGTCGGAATTATCCAGCGTGATGGGCTTGTCCTTGTGTGTAAGCGCAAGAAAGGATCGCACTATGAACTCAAGTGGGAGTTTCCGGGCGGTAAGGTGAAGGATGGAGAAAATCCAGTTGCGACACTGGAGCGGGAGCTACGCGAAGAGCTTGGCCTTTCGGCTAAGATCGGGAAGAAAGTATTCAGCCAGCTATGGAGATATCCAGACGGCGGAGAGTTTGAGCTTCACTTTTATTTGATTAAACAGTTTTCGGGAGAGCTGCGGAACGAGGTGTTTGAGGAGATCCTCTGGGTGAAGCCCGAAAACCTTGGCAAGTTTGACTTCTTAGAAGGAAGCAGAGGGCTCGTGCGACGTTTACAGCGGGGCCTGGGGAACCTTTAGGCTCCTCTGGTCAGTCGTGGGCTTGTTTATCGATTCGATCAATACAGCGGAAAACACGATGCAGATTACTCAGGCCAAGAAAACAGTACTCAGGCGAAAGATCCTCGAGTGGTATCGCGGGGCGCAGAGATCGCTTCCTTGGCGGCGAACATCGGACCCGTATCGGATTCTGGTTTCCGAAATCATGCTACAACAGACACAGGTGAGTCACGTCGCAAGGAAGTATCGAGAGTTCCTGAAGCAGTTTCCAACCTTGAGTTCTCTCGCCAATGCGCGCGTGCGTGACGTGATCTGTGCGTGGTCTGGGCTTGGGTACAACGCGCGTGCTTTGAGACTTCAGCAGGCAGCCCGGATCTGCGTGGAAGAATTCCATGGCAGGATCCCGAACGATCCCATCTCTCTCGAAGCTCTTCCCGGGATTGGGAGATACACTGCGAAGGCGATCGCCTGTTTTGCTTACCATCACGACGTGGCGGTAGTCGACACAAACATCCAGCGTGTGTTTTCGCGCCTGTTCTTCAGGATGCGCGCACCTGAAGAGCGAATTTCAGAGCGGAAGGCTTGGGAGCTTGCCGGCCAGCTCGTTCCCAATGGCAGGGGGCGCGATTGGACTCTTGCCCTAATGGATCTGGGATCGACAATCTGTGTACCCCATCATCCACAGTGCAACCGATGTCCTGTAAACAGTGTCTGTCGCAGCGCATTTGCTCTGGAGAAGCAAAGAACGGTTCCACAGCTGAGGAGAGAGCCTTCCCGCGATGGCACTCCCAACCGCATTTATCGGGGTCGGATTGTCGAGGTACTTCGCCGTCTGGATGGTCAAGGCACGGTGGGACTGAGACTGCTGGGAAAAAAAATCAAGACTCGCTCTGGGCAAGCCAATGAAGCTTGGCTTCGGGAGCTGCTGCTGGGCCTGGAACGAGACGGCCTGGTGAGGGTAGTTCCCGGTGCGTCGGGAATTCGGGTGTCTTTGCCGTGAACAAGCGCAAAGAGGAGCTTCAAGTGCTCTATCAGTTGTATGCGATGCGTCGAAAAGCCATTCTCGCTCGGCTTGAGGAGTTCTCACGTGTGGATTCTTCAGCATACTTCTATGAACTCGCGTATTGTCTCCTCACACCGCAGTCGAGTGCGGTCAACGCAGGGAAAGCGGTTGCACGCCTTCAGGAGAGAAGATTCCATGAAGAGCCCATGGATCCAGAGCCTGTCCTCTCGCGACGAGATGCCTACATTCGGTTTCACAAGACCAAGGCTCGGCTTCTTCTCGAAATGAAAAAGAAATACGCTGAGATTTCAGCGGCTCTGTCGAACGGAGATCCCGTGCATGCTCTTCGCGATTGGTTGGTGAAACATGTGAAGGGTCTCGGCTACAAAGAGGCCTCTCATTTTCTAAGAAACATCGGCTATCGAGACCTAGCAATTCTCGATCGACATATTCTCAGAAACTTGAAAAAATTTGGGGCAATCCATACAATTCCGAAAAGTCTCACGAGGAAGAAGTACCTGAAGCTTGAGAAGCGCTTTCAGAAGTTTGCTGCCGCGGTCGGGATTCCTCTCGATGAGCTTGACCTTCTTTTCTGGAGCTTGGAAACAGGGGAGATCTTGAAATAATACGAACAAAGTACAAGCTCACCATTCCCAGTTGAGGTAAGAACAATGAAAGCCCTTGTCCTTGGCGCCGGGTTGATGGGAAGGGCCATCGTGTATGACCTTGCCCGGTCAACTTGTGTTCAAGAGGTCATGGTAGCGGATCTGGATCGATCCCTTGCAGAGGAAGTCGCAAAGAGATATGGAAATGATAGGACCTCTGCCGAGTATGTTGATGTTCGTGACCACGAGCGAGTTGTAGCTCTCATGAAAGGCTTCGACGTCGTTGTCAGTGCGGTACCCCTGCAGCACAACGAGGATCTTACTCGGGCGGCGATCGAGGCAAAGACTAATCTCTGCGACCTCGGCGGAAGCGATGAAATCGTAGCCAGGCAGAGAGCACTTCAGGAGGATGCGAGACGGGCTGGGATTACGATCGTTCCCAATTGCGGTCTCGCCCCAGGAATGGCCAACGTTGTCGCGCTGCACGGGCTGAAGCGGTTTGACAGTGTTTCTGAGCTTCGGATTCGCGTTGGCGGGTTACCTGAAAATCCCCGGCCTCCACTGAATTACCAGCTTGTCTTTGCGGTGGAGGGTCTGATCAAAGAGTACACGGGAAAAGCAAAGGTACTCCGGGATGGAAAAATCCAGTATCTCGATGCGCTAACGGAAATTGAGGCAATTGATTTTCCCCGCCCCTTTGGAACATTGGAGGCGTTCTTGACGTCTGGCGGAGCCTCTCTTCTGCCAGAGATTCTACAGGGAAGAGTGCAAACCCTTGATTACAAGACGATCCGATATCCGGGTCACGCGGAAAAAATCAGGACACTCCTTGAGCTTGGCTTTGGCAGTGCGGAACCGATCAGCATCGGTGGTCATCTCACTACAGCGAGGGAGCTTTTCGGGGAGTTGTTGAAACGACGGCTCACATTCAATGACAAGGATGTCGTTCTCGTGCGAGTCCTGCTTCACGGAATTAGGAGTGGAAGGGAGGCGGCGGCATTCGCATGCACCACAAGTTCGTGGTGTGCG
>JBBIJH010000038.1:0-19477 GCA_037446075.1 Ignavibacteriales bacterium | reverse complement strand
GTGAGGTCCGTGTATGGAAAATCTCCCGTCCACGGACTGCCAGCCGCCCGGCGTAGCTGAAAGACCAGAAGCGTTTGAGATTTAGATCTTCTCGCAAGGGCGAGAGGATCAACTTTCTTCACGGAGACAATGTTGCCGTTCCTGTTGTCGATGCTAAACACCGCAAGTGCATTGGGGGGAAGTGGTTGCTTGCCGCTCAGGATGGACATTGCTACGTACTGGCAGACCGTTTCGGGTGCGCGACTTGGCACGTGCCCGCCCGCAAAGCCAGAGGGATAGCTGTTCTCGTCATAGATGTTGCACTGCATGCCAAGCCTCTTGCATTGCAACAGGCTCTTTCGCCACAGTCCGAACCATTCCTTGCCGAGGTATTCTGTAATCAGTCCGGGGCGAGGGTGAATAAAGACTCCCCCAAAGCCCAGCATTTTGTACTGATCTAGCTGTTCTTTGAGTCTTGCCCATCGGAGATCATCGTTCCAAACCCAGAAGGGCATCGGGCGGTATTCGGAAGGTGGGTCTAGGAACTGAGATTGAAGCAGTTTTCTGTTCATAGATGTTAAAGCGATTTAGAAGTCCGATTAGGACGCTACACAGTCCTCGATGCAAAAGTGCTAAGATCACTCTTCACCAACGTGAGTCCTGTGTGTGTCTCAGTATGATTCTTTTTTCACGGAGATCGACCCATTGAAAAAACGCCCTGGGCGCCCAGACCGCGCCGCCCAGGGCATGTTCCTCACATCACCGAGGCAATGAGTTTCTTATACTCAGATTCAGTGAAAGCCCGGAGCGTTTGTGTTCGCACTGCCCCTCGGCTCGCGATGGAAAGAGCGATGCGGGAAGCAGCTTCGTCGTTGAGGGCTTCACTGATAAGGACAATATCGTACTGCCCCATGACGAGATAAAAGCCCTTAATACTTCCGCCGGCAGCCTTAAAAATCCTCTTTGCGGCTTCGAGGCGCTTCGGGGAATCTTTTACCTTCTTGACACCCTCTCCCGTCCAGTTGACGAGTGTGATGTAGGTAGGCATGATGCAGCCTCCTTTCTTGAATTGTGAGGTTCTTTGTGTGGTTTACTTTACCTCGAATACATCGTGCCAGTAGCGCACTTTTCCAACGCCAGGCGCGTCTGGACTTCCGTCGAACGCAAGACCGAAATGAACAGGCGCTTGCTCAAACATCACCTTGCCCTTGTACGTCCCCTTAACTGCATTTGTGATGCAGTAATCAATCCGCTTTTCTCTGATGACTGCGAAGAGACTGCTGCCGTCAGTCTCAAAATCATCAAACCGAACTTTACCCGACTCGTATGTGTATTTCGGTCGTCGGTAATCGCGGATGATGTCCATCTGTAGATCGAGCTTTGCACAAACGTAGTACGTTGCTCCTCCAGATTCTATCTTGAGGCCAACCGTCCTCGTCGGGTGGGAGACTTTCGTCATCTTCACACTGGAAATGAGTTTATGAAGATCTGCTCCAGGCTCATGCGGGATGAGCACGGTTGTAAAAACGATCATGTCTCCGACATCGCAGTGTCGGGAATCCAATTGGTAGATCGTCCATTCATTCTGGTAATACCGCTTTTGAGATTCAATCCCCTCCATCATCTGACCCTTCTCAGGAAAGTAGATAAGAAGAGATTGATTCGTCGGAAGAGAGAGTGTGCCAAGAGAGTCATACACCGTGTCGTACCACTGTTCACCTTGAGCGAGGATCTTTCGTGTGTGCCAGAGGTTGGCAACGGTGTAATAATCCTCAACTGTGAATTTCACAACGTCGAAGACGACGAAGATGTTGAGGTCTTTCACCCAGTTGATGATACGATCATGCTGATAGCCGAGTTTGTCGTCGGTGACGCGAGTGCGGCTCATGTCAAAGTTCTTCAACGCGAGGAAGTCGATCTTCTCTGTTCGCACTTTCCTGTAGGCGCCCGAGTTCCGAAAGAACTCCAGCATTCCCTGACCGGGAACGGGCTTTCCTCCGGTTGAGTAACGATGCTCGCCTTCCTTCTGGCCCTTGAAGATCTTGTTCTTCCTGACAGCAACGCGGTTGTGGAAGTAGTCCTGCCGATATGCGCCGAACGGCCCACTCGGCATGTAATCGCGATAGCCGCCGTCACGCAGCAGGACAGAGCCTCCTGACATTAGCAGAGCTATGCTGTTTTCATCTGCATGTCCGTGATGCATCTTCTCTTCTTCGACCGGAATTGTGTTCCTGAGGTAATCACGGAACAGCAAGCCGCCGTCGCCTTCGTCTCGGTAGTTGAGGAGAAGATACGTGTCGTTCTCATCGTACCCGCTGCGGAAGACGATCTTCTTCCCGACGATGTCTTCGAGGACTTCTTCGCTTTTTCCCGGGGGTGACAATGGTTGAATGGAGTCATCTCCCCAGCGTGCACAATCGTAGAAGAATTGAGCGAGCCAGGCATTGTTTCGAGGTGTGCCAGGCTTCATGACGCTATGATAGATACGCGTTGCCGCATGCTTCATTGCCGGGACATGATAGACAGCTGCCCCTTTTTCCAGACACGCCAGAAAACGTTCCCACGAGGACCTCCACCCTGAATCTCCAAACTCTGGAATTGTCCCGTCGGGTGCGAGCAGATGAGTGAAGTACTTCAGGTAGTAATGAATCACGGGCGTCTTGAAAAAGGATTCATCTTCAATGAGGTCGGCGTAGGAGAAGACCGAGTACAGCCAGATGCCGTTGTAACCCGATGCGTCTTCAATTTCCCACTTGCCCCAGTTGTCGTCCATGATGGAGCGGGCCATCATCTCCCAATAGCGCGCATTCGGGTGCTGAGGTACTGTTTTCACCGCTCCCATGAGAGCCTCCGCCCGCAGTGTGGCGCGGTTCATCGGCCCCCATTCTTGAAAATTCAAGAGGAAGTCAGCACTCTCTGCAATATTTTGCTCGATGACCATTTTATCCTTGACGCTCAACACATTCTCATCTTTCAACAGAAGATAGGCCCGAATATAGGATGGTGCAATGAAAATGTTCGGAAGTGCAGGAAGCCCCTTCGCATACTCAAGGCGAGTCTTGGAGTAGGTCGCTGGATAGGCCTTCTTGTATTCTCCGTATTCGACGAGCAGTTCTCTGGCCCGTTGGGCGTACTTCGAATCCTTCGTATCTTTGTAAAGACGCGCATACAGGCCCGCAAGGATCGCATCCGTTCCGGGTGGATTATAGCCGAAGATATAACTTGTATCGATGCTTGCTTTCCAGTGTTGGACCTCGGCGGGATGGTTTGCCCATGCACTATCCGCAGCCTCGGGGACGTACGCGCGAGACTCGGCGTTTGGGATGGGCCGGAGCTGAGCTTGTACCGAAAGAGTGGCAAGGAGGAGAAAGAAGTTAAAAAGAGAGAGTCGTTTCATCGTTCATTATCCTCTTCGTTTGGGGAGTTAGTTTCTCAGGCATTGAGTCCCGGCACGCGCCACTGGAAGTCTGGGTCGATGTACGGCTCGTCGTTCTCATGCCCTTCGATCAGTTCCAGCTTTCTTCGCAGGTGATCACCAAAGTTTTCACCGTAGATTAAGGTGGTTTCGCCAACGTCGGAGACGATCATCCATTCGACTGGCGAAGTTTCCCATAGCTCGAGAAGATCTTTGGTGTTCTGCTTGTCCTGAAGTACCGTGTCCCGAAGTAAGGAGCGGCACCTTTTCCTCGTAGCCTCCTCAGGGGCTTCAAGGTAGCCGTAGACACCTGCGATCCAGGCTGTGACGTTTCTCTGCGTTCGGAACCAGATGCGCAATGCGCGCAGGCGATCTCTTTGGTCTAGGAAACATGCTCGCCTCGCATCCCCATCTGGCAGATCGTTAAAGGCAGCATCCAACAACTGAATTGCCTCATCAAGGAGTCCCCAGCCCTTGCCGTCGATTCTCTCGAGTGTTTGCCACGCGCGCTCTTTCGAGATGAGATCGAAGCCGACATCCCACCGGAAGTCAACGCGGGTTCGGTTGTGAGGAGTTGCGAGAAGGTAGTCTTCGTAATACTCGCGTTCCTTCTCAGGAATCGCCTCAATATTGGGGATGATCGGTCGTATCCAGAGCCGGTACCAGACACTCCATGTGTTGTAGATCATCACGGGAAGCGGCCAGGTGCGGATGTAGTTGTCCGTCAGCTGCCATGCTTTCACGAGACTTCCAGCGAGGTCTTCGCCCACCCACCGATTGGCGATCTCGTTGACGATCGTATCGACGGGCCGCGTGCGGTCGAACTGGAAGGTGCGGAACACTTCCTGATTGATGTTCCACGGGGTCTTCGAGGATGGGACTGCACCGCCGTACTGGCATGCATACTCGACGCCGACGTCTGCCATATCTCGCATCTTCTCGTAGGCAAGCCAAGGGAAGGGAACTCCAAGAAGGGGTTCGAAATTCAAGAACGTCCCGATCGAATGAGCAACCCATGTGCGGCAATCTTTACTGGCGTATACCCGGATTTTCTCTGCTTCCTTCTTATCAAAACGATAGTGGTAGAGCGTTCCTCCTAATTCCGGAACATCATCGTATGTTGGATGTTTATAGGGAACGTCCCAGCCTTTGCTCAGGAGTGTTCCCACTTCTACATCCACTCCATCTCCAAGCTCCCGGTCAATGTAAGTCCTTTCCGTCGCGAAGGCTTCCAGCCGGATCATAGTCCGGAAATCAGGGTTCACCTTTCTTCCGGCGTCGCGCAGCAGGCGGAGGAAACGGACAAGGTTCAGCGCAGCCGCCTCGGCAATCTCCGTGTCCGACTTCCACTCGCGGATGACGTATCCGCCGCCGTTACGACCGACGTACAGCGAGCTCGTGTACTCGAAACCGGCCCCGCTGTCGTTCGACCAGATCGAGATGAAACCTAACTCGGGGACTTCATTCATGAGGTTCACCATCATTTCGGCGTAGTGCTCTCGGACGACAGGATGGGCAACGGATAGATTGTACCGCGGCTTGAAGCTACGTATCGGATGATCCACCCGCGCGCCTCGGAGCATCGGATAGCGGTCGAGAAGATGATCCGGCACGGAGCGGGGCTCGAAGCAAAGAAGCCCTGGCGTCAGTCCGTATTTCGTCGCGAGTGCCGCATTGGATTTGAGTCGATTGAGATTCGCCTGAATGTAGTCGGCAGGGTAGGCCCCTCGATTGAGCCTACTTTCGACGAACTGATCTAAGGCCGGACAGTACGTGTAGAAGCGCGGATACACCTCATACTTCGGTCCAGTCTCGATCGGCACGGGGCTTGCAAGAGCATTCACTTCGATAGAGGTGAAGCCAAGCCGTGCGAGATGGCGGATGTGTTCTTCGCGATCAAAGCGCCGAATCGTGCGAGCATGCTGTGTCAAGAATAGATCATACAGCGTTCGTTCCTCTCGGAATGTAATGGTCAAGACTTTCCCGTTCTTGAAGGCCTCTACATCCCTATCAGCCCAATCCTCTCGGACGATACAGGCGAGAGCGTACAGATAATTTGGGCGAGAGGAACAAAGTTCACCGCCTCCATGCTCGTCGATTCGGAAGTAGAGCCACTCCCTATCCGTGGGGACCAAGATCCCGCGCTTTGAAGGATGCTCGAGGAATCCCTCTGTGGCGATGGAGATCCGCAGTACGCCGTTGGATTCCTTTGTGGTTGGCTTTCCGCATGCAGAGACACGCGAGCCAACAGCAAGATTCGCCTTTAAGAAATCAGCGACGGTTTTATTTACTGGTTTTCCCGCCGCAGAATATTCGATCGCTTTCGTTTTCTTTAGTGCTTCTCGGATGGTCATGTAGAACTCCTTAAGTCAAGGGAGAAAAGGACTGAATACATAAAAGGGTTGCTGAATCTCACGGTGGGTAAATACGACTGAGTCCCGGTCATCGATCTGAAAATAGTGGAGGTGATAAACTGCCGGAAGTGGATAATTCCACATGCGCCGCTTGACAAAGCGAAGAAGGCTATCGGCTTTTGAGCTGTCCACTTGAAAATTATAGCCGGCGGTGTCGGAGAGTGCGGCTACATGATGGGACGGTAAGTGGGTGATGGTGTAGTTCCTCTCCGCCAGCTTTTCTCTTGCGTAGACTGAGTCTCGAAGAGGAAGGTAGACGAGCACAAGTTCCGGAAGCTGCCGGCGGTGGGGAAAACGCATGTCCGCTGGGGCGAACTCCAGAATGATGTAGTCTAACAGGTGTGAGTGCTTCCGAGTGACCTGGACAATCTCGCTGAGGGTCGGATAAGAAATAGTCGGAGTAGACTTGGACAGAATCACGGGCGCGCAGATCGCAAGTGTCGGGGTGGTACTTTTTTCGACGATGTTTCTCATTTCATGTGTGTCTGCATGCCGACATCCTATTGCCGAAAAGGATCCGATGAGAAAAACAACAAGCTCGAAGCGACAAAGTCGGGTGACATTCATCCCACTCTGTGCCTTTCGTAAATCATGCTCCGATAGACGCTACAAGATAGAAAAGGCCGATCACGACGAGGACGAGAAAACAGAGGATGACGAAACCCCAGATGTCCATTTTGGTCGGTTTCCATATCTCCCAATCGGTGCCGGGGAAAAGCTTGTCTTGCTCGACGAGTTCGGGATTGTCAATGGCCCTCTGGACGCGTCGAGCATCTTCTGCCTGATCGGGAACACATGGTGTGTGGATGCAGGCATAAAACTCGCGAAGTACCTTTTCAGAGTTCCTCTTCGTTATCAGACTGACACCAAAGAGAATAATGAACGGAAAGATCGTGTCAAAGAGAAATGAAACTGTAGACACTTGTGCCTTTGTCATTTCGGTGAAGTCGACACCAAGCAGGGAGACGAGATAGATTTGCACGCGGAACATCCCTTGACCGACCAGGCTTGAATTTGGATCCTCCGGGTCCTGGCGCACCACAGTCTCGTAAAAAATACCGGTTGGCGGTGCTGTCTTGGTTTTCTCGATCAACTCTCCGACATTCCTTGCTCGTCCCGCTTCCACGTCTTCCCTGAGAGCTTTTGTCTTCACAACTTCCACCCGGGGTTTCGTCTGAATGGTCAGGGCGGGATGCGCTCGCATCCCTGGAAGCTCTGGCAGGATGTTCGGAATAGCAATTGTGACCAGAATCGAGAGGATCATCTGTGTTACAACGGCAGCCCTGGTCAACCTTCGCCAGAAGTACACCAGCCAGATGGCCGGTCCGATTACGGTCCCGATCGAAAGGATGTACTTGAAGACGACGAAGATATCCTCGACCTTCGAAGCGAAGTAAATACTACCACCCAGCACCAGAAAGATCACAATCCTCCCTCCAAGGATCTGGGTTTTTTCGCTCGTCTGAGGTCGTAGCGGAAGTAGAATATTCTTTGTAAATGCGGCTCCCCACTCTAGGCTAACGCCGCTGATCGTGGACATATTCGCGGCGAAGATCGACGCGATCATCAAGCCGACGAACCCTACGCCGAGGAGATCCCGCGTCATGTATCCCCAGATGTACGTAGGATCGTCGAGTTGCCCGGCAAAGAGCCCCACTCCGATCAGACCCGTGAGGGCCCATGCCACCATCATAAACCGCTTTGTAAGGGAACCGGACACGTACCCGATTCGAGCAGAATTATCATCTCTTGCCGCGCCCCCCACGGTGAAACTCCGAGGTGCATTCACCACTAGATTCAGTATCACCATCGCGGCGACGAAATACCATGTGTATTCGCTCGTGACATCGGAGCCAAAAAGCTGGAACATGTAGTCAGGTACTCGCGCATGAAGCCCGGTGAACCCCCCAAGGACCTTCAGCCCCACAGGAATCAGAGCGCAGGAGAGAAAAATAATCATCAGCCCCTGGATCACATCTGTGAAGGCAGCGGCAAACATGCCCCCGAGGATGACATAGGTCCCGACAACCCCGGCATAGGCGATGAAAAAATAGATCAAGTTAAGATAAGAAATATAAGCGTTCAGCTCACGACGCTTGTCCTTCTCCCGAAGGACGTCGAGCCTCGCAAGCTCATCCTCTCTCAATCGCTGAACCATCTGCTTCTTTTTCAGTGCTTGATACTCTTTGAATTCTTCTACGCTGCGGCGTTCTTCCGCAGTGTATTCTGATTCTGGCTTCACGAGCATTGCTTGAATCGTCTTCCCGGTGATAAGATATCCGAATGCATTCCCGTAGATTGCACTGACAAGCAGGTAGGTAGCGAAGAGTCCTGCGAGGAATTTGCTCTCAAATCGGTGCTGATAAAGGTCGCCCGGGCCGATATACCGTGCCCGCCGCTGGAAAACTGCACTGAACCACTGGAAAGGGGTGTGGAAGAGCGTGAGATTTTGGAACCACATCCCCTGCAGCCCCTGGCGGTAGATCTCTCTCGTCACACCAGCAGCCTGATCCGCACTCGTCATGTTCCCGAACGTCACAAAGGCAACGAGGATCTTGCCGAAGGTTCTCCCACCCTGGTAAAAATCTTTTGTATCCCTGACTTTCTTCCGTGTCCACTTCCCGATGTAGACCATCCCGGCAAAGTAGGCCACGATGACGAGCCAGTCAAAGAAATGGAGACCGAGGAAATACATAGAAAGGATTGCTACCGTGACGTGTGTCGAGCAAGTTGAGAGGAAAGAAGAACCCTCATAGAAGCTGGCTCATCAGGATGGTGGGGAGCTTTGGAATCATGATTCTGGTCGCGTGCATGCAGGCAGACCTCACACTCCGCCGGTAGGGGACCTCAACGCTATGGAAGCTTCTTCTTCAGATCTTCGACATCCTGTCGGAGCTTCCGCAGTTGCCCTTGTTGGAACACGATGGCCACAAGAGCAGCAAGGGCGAGGATGACTTCGGGATGAAACATGGTACTCCTCCCACCGTGTGGTCAATCTTGGACCGTACAGCAACAACAAGGAGCGTCCCCTTTCGCAAATGAAGAGTCCGGAGAACGCGCTGACATACTACAAAATAATTGGGAATAAAGCTACAAGAATTGCAGCGCATCCCCGACTGAGGGCCCCAGGTTCCTTACATCTCGAATTCAATAGAAGAAACTCGTTCCAGCCTTGCTGGATGGATCCCGATGTAAATTCTCCCGCTGCAGACGTCAATGCTCGCCCCCTGATTTTGCACTGAGGATTTCTTCTGCTACGGGAGAGAAGGTCCCTTGACTAATCGACATTGAGGATAAGTGGAAGCCCCGTCTTCCCTCCTCCGACGATGACGACCTTTGCATTGGAAGATGCCGAGAGTTTCTCTGTCGCTTCGATTCCTTTCCATCTGAGGAGCTGCTCGCTGATCCCCTGAGCAACGATCCGCTGAAAATCTGCAATTCCGCTTGCTTCAATGCGTTTTCGTTCCGCTTCTTGTTTCTCCTTCTGCAGCACGAAGGCCATCCGCTGGCTTTCCTGGTCAGCTCTGAGCTTCTCCTCGATCGCTCGAGTGAGGTCCGGCGGTAGACCCACACGTCGCAAAGGTGCACTCTCGACGTTGATTCCTCGGGCCTCCACTTTTGCAGCGAGATCTTTCTGGATGAGCTGAGCTAACATCTCTCGCTCAGACGTGTAAAGTGCTCGCGCCTCGTACCCGGCAGTCACACCACGGCTGACGGCCCGAAATTGGGGGACGAGGATGACATCAACGTAATTTCCCCCTGCGACGGTCTTATACACATCTGCGGCCTTGTCTGGATTCAAGTGAAACAGCGCGCTCATTTCCAGCTGTACTGTGAGCCCCTCTTTTGACGGAACATCCATTGTCTCCTTTATCTCCTGTGTTTGCACGGACATCTTGATTACTCTAGCCATCGGATTCACGAAGTTGATCCCTGCCTTCAACGTGTTGTCTGACACCGTGCCGAAGAAATCGACAACGCCGACGTGTCCGGCTGGAATGACGGTAAAGAACTGCATGAGCGCGATGAAAAGAAAGAATGTCGTTAAAGTTGCTG
This sequence comes from Ignavibacteriales bacterium, assembly GCA_037446075.1. Lineage (GTDB taxonomy): Bacteria > Bacteroidota > Ignavibacteria > UBA10030 > JAHEZR01 > JBBIJH01. The sequence goes on along the minus strand of JBBIJH010000038.1, from coordinate 9,613 downwards.
CGATGTTCTTCGTCATCTGGAAAGCTAGATTTCTCTCCTCCCGGACCTTCTTTCGCGCGCTCCTCCAGATGGTGTATGACGCCGCTGCAACTAAGATGCTGAGGATGAATAACATGGCGACCTCCTCGAGTAATGTGAATGGGAAACGGTGAATTATAAAGTCTAGAACAGCGACTGCTGTTCTCCAGCACGAGCCCCTTTTCGTCCCTCCCCTCGCCGCAAAGCGTTCACGAGGAGATGAGCCTGTCGAGTTGGTTCGGGGATTCTGTACTCCTTCGTACAGCGCATCACGACTTCAATAGCGCTTTCTAGATCAACCTTGTAGCCTACGGAAACGAACACCGGGCTGACGCCGTCGCGGGTTCGCAGTGCGGCTCCTACAACTTCCTCTCGGTCCATGAGTGGAGAGTAACTTCCAGCCCTGGAGTCAGGCTCCTCGAACGTTCCGATGAGAAGCGTCTTCGCACAACCAATCGTCGGCAGGTCCACGAGGAGTCCGAAATGGGACGCGATCCCAAACCGCCGTGGGTGAGCATACCCTTGGCCGTCGATCATCACAACGTCTGGCTCGAGGGGCAATTTTTCCCATGCTTCCAAGAGGGGTGGTGATTCGCGAAAGGAGAGAAGTCCCGGAATGTAGGGAAATTTCACCTCCGTGGTGGCAGTTGTGTGTGCAATTTCGACGAGGCGCGGCAGCTCAAGAACCACAATCCCTGCGTACACAATGTCTGAACCCTTGTCGAAAGAAATGTCGCAGCCGGCGACATAACGAGGGTTGTCTTGGAGTTTCTGGACGATCACTCTTCCAGCGAGCTGCCGTTGGATTTCCATTGCCCCTTTTGGAGTAACATCCCATGAATGCAGTTCCCGGAAGTGCACCATCGTTCGATGAGAATGTTATATAACCTTGTATTTGGATTTGAAGAATCCGGATCGGACAAGCTGGGACAGAACTTCCTTTGTTCTCTGACTCAAGAGTTCCCTGGCTTGCCCCATTGCCGCTCGGACTGAAATCTCTCTTCCGGAAATTGAATAGAGCCCCTTCAATCCAAGAGCTTCTTTAAGGTCTCGCGGGTCTCCATCCACGGTTCCGCAGATTGCCACGGCCGGAATTTCCATGGTAGAAGCTCGTTGCACAACACCACTGATTGCCTTCCCAAACATGGTCTGTCTGTCTATCTTTCCTTCTCCTGTGATCAGCAAATCGGCGCCGCGCAGTTTTCCGTCGAAGCGGAGTTCTTCAAGGAGGAACTCGATCCCCAATTGAATCTTCGCATTCAGAAATGCTGCGCATCCTGCCCCCAGACCGCCCGCAGCCCCAGCTCCAGCCATCCCCATTACATCGATTCCAACATCTCTCTTGATAAGAGCTCCGTAGTGAGCGAGAGCCTTGTCAAGAAGTTCGACATCTTCTGGAGTGGCACCTTTTTGTGGTCCATAGACTGCGGAAGCTCCGCGTGGGCCACTAAGCGGGTTGGTGACATCGCTCGCAGCGATGAAATGGGTCTGGCGAATGCGGCGGTCACGCCAGGAGAGATCGATCTGATGAAGAAAACGAAGTGCGGCTCCTCCCCGCTCGACTTCTGTTCCGTCCTTTTTCAGCAGTCGGACTCCCAGCGCCTGTGCCATTCCGGCCCCGCCGTCGTTCGTGGCACTACCCCCGATGCCGAGAATGATTTTCTTAACTCCTCGGTCAAGCGCCGCTTTGATGAGCTGTCCGACTCCGAAAGTGGTCGTGATTTTCGGATTTCGCCTCTCCATCGGCACGAGGGAAAGCCCAGCCGCAGCCGCCATCTCGATAACAGCAGTCGTATTGTCACCAAGGATTCCCCAACGGGCTTGGACTCGCTGCTGGGGGAGAGGTCCGTCCACTTCAGTGTCAATGTATTTCCCACTCGTGCCTCGGACGAATACATCGACGAACCCCTCACCCCCATCGGAAAGGGGGAACTCGATCACCTCTGAGCCGCTGAGGACTTCTCGGGTCGCCTTCGCGATACACTCCGTCGCTTCGAGCGAAGTGAGAGAGCCTTTGAAAGTAACAGGGGCAACGACAATCTTCATGATAGAAACTTAAAGAATTTTGCAGAGATCGGCAACCGAAATCGGTGTGGAATCGCAACTGCTGGTTGAAGGTCACCTTGAATTTTGCTACATTGGCTGCGTAACGTTTACCCATCAAAGGAAATGAGAATGATTTCAATTGCAATCGAAGCCGCAAAGGAAGCAGGAAAGTTCCTGAAGTTTAACCTTGGCAAAGTGAGAGAGATTCAACGAAAGGTCGGACAAGAAACCAATCTCGTCACCGAAATCGACCGCCAGTCAGAAGAAATCATCCTCGGCATCCTCAGGCGCCATTTCCCCGCCCACAATTTTCTCGCCGAGGAAAGCGGACTAAAACTAGCGCGAGCCGGTCACAGTGGGGAGCGGGAATCAGAATACAAGTGGATTGTGGACCCCCTTGACGGAACGACGAACTATACGCACCATTTTCCCGTCTTCGCTGTCTCGATTGCGCTCGAAAAGGCGGGTGAGGTCGTTCTTGGCGTTGTGTACGATCCTAATTTTGATGAACTTTTTACCGCAGAGAAAGGAAAGGGCGCATACCTCAATGGTAAGCGCTTGGCCGTCTCAAAGACCGACAGCTTGATCCGGAGCTTGCTCGTGACCGGATTTCCGTACAACATCCAGGAAAATCCCGACCACGCCATCGAACACTTTGTGAACTTCCTGAAAGAGGCCCAGGCGATCCGCCGGATGGGCTCGGCGGCAATTGACCTTGCCTATGTTGCAACCGGTCGGATCGATGGGTTCTGGGAAGTGGCGCTAAATCCCTGGGACACAGCTGCATCAGTTCTCCTAGTCCAGGAAGCGGGGGGAAAGGTGACGGATTTTCTTGGGAATCCGTACAGTATTTATCAGAAACCGATTCTTGCAAGCAACGGCATGATCCATGATGAGATGCTTCAGGTGCTAAAGCGCCACCTTTGATTAAGAACAGGAATAGCAATAGATTTGTTACAGTGTCTGGAATCCAATTCGACTTGATACATGAAGGAATCTCTCAGATACCTTGAAAATGCGAAGGGACTACTGAAGAAGTCTTCGGTCGAGGACGACACCTACCTCGACGTGAAATCCGTCCGGGAGGCGTGTGGCACGGCCTATCTTGCCGTCCTGAAGGCGATCGATGAATACTTGATCAACAAGGGATTGGATAGAAAGGAGCTACCCAAGTCGGTCGATGGATACCGAGCAGCCATAAAGAAGTACCTCGCCACGCGCGACGGGAAACTCACCAGAGAGTTTGAGGCACTCTACGACGCATTGCACATCGCGGGATATTATAGAGGGCTCCTGCGAGACGTTGGGTTAGTTAAAGAGGCTTTCAGGGTGGCAAAACGGTTCATCGACAAGATAGGTCTTTGAGATTGTTCCCTGCGGTTAGGTGTGAAGAAAATTAAAGGCGAGTAGAGACTCGCCTTTTGTGTTCGTGTGGATTTGACGCTCAGAATTTCTTCAGGAGATCAAAGACGATCAACCCGAGCATGAGGAGGAAGACGATCCCGAAGCCGGAGAAGATCACAAACAGGATTGTTCGTTGCTTAGTGAGCTCTTTGTCCAGTTCTACTGTTGGCTGAGTGAGAACTTTCATATCCCCGATGATAGTCACTTGGCAGGAGAGGCGTAGCGTGGGGCGAACCCGCTTCGCGAGGAGAAACTTGCCGATGATCGTGCGTTCTTCAGCAGGAGTTTTTGGCGGGGCGCCTTTGCCATCGACGATCTCAACGCGGCAGGTGCCGCAGAGCCGATGGCCACGGCAGTTCAGAAGTCGGTTGATTCCTTTGTAGACGGGGATGTGACACTTGAGGGCAAACTTTCGAAGATTGGTGCCCGGGGGCACATCATATCTTTTTCCTTCTCGAACGAATTCAACGACCGGCATTGTCTCCTACGATATAATAGGGGAATTGGTCACGAGGTGAATTCCATCTGAGCATTCCTTGTGACGTTTTCAGATTGCAAAACAGTTCAATGATAGAAAGAATTTCTTTCTCATTCAACCACCTCTGGATACAGTAATTCTACAGTGACCGCGGCCAAGGCTTCACGCGGATCTTGTCCACACTTGTCTCATCGACTTCAATCATGCTCAGCACGACAGGGCTTGGCTCTGGTTTCAACGAGCTGAAGCGAAAGGCGCGATCCACTCTTGCCTTTCCAAGCGTCATGCCTTCTTTTCGATCGGCCTGGAGTATGGCAATGCACTCTCCTCTCACGACAGGATCGCCGACTTTTTTCCTCAAGAGAACTCCAGCATTCGGATCGATCTTCTCCCTCATTCTCTTGCGTCCAGCCCCGATCTCCACACACGCTAGCCCTATCTCCAATGCATCAATGCTTTCGAGGTAGCCGTCGCTGGCTGCTAGGACTTCCACTCTGAATTTCGGTTGGGGATACTGGCCTGGATTCTCGACGTATCTTGGATCACCACCTTGATTACGAACCATCTCGACGAACTTCTCATATGCTCTGCCGGAAGCTAACGCTGCTTTACTTTCTTGAATCCCTCCATCGATGGTCGTCACTTTCCCACCAAGCAACAGCATTGCTCCTGCCAGTGTGCATGTGAGATCCGTCAGATCGGCGGGACCCTGTCCACGCAGGCACTCTACCGCTTCCACCACCTCAATCCAATTGCCCGCTGCGTAACCCAGAGGCTGGCTCATATCCGTGATGAATGCAATTATTCTCTTACCGAAGTTGTTTCCAATGGTGACCAACGTCTTCGCTAGCTCAAGAGAATCCTCATACTTTTGCATGAAGGCACCGCGTCCAGTTTTGATGTCGAGGACGAGGGCGTCCACACCTTCTGCGAGCTTCTTACTGATAATGCTCGCAGCGATGAGTGGGATGGATTCCACTGTTGCCGTAACATCGCGGAGGGCGTACATGCGACGATCGGCGGGGACGAGGTCATCAGTCTGCCCCATCATGACGACGCCGACCTCTGACACGCCTCGCCGCAGCTCTTCCAGGGACAGGTTAGTTCGGAAGCCCGGGATGGACTCCAGCTTGTCGAGAGTTCCGCCCGTGTGTCCTAGGCCGCGGGCAGAGATCATCGGGACTGGGACGCCGCAGGCAGCGACAAGGGGAGCCAGAATAAGTGAGACCTTGTCCCCGACACCACCAGTTGAATGTTTATCGACCTTGATGCCGGGAATAGAAGAGAGGTCCACAACCTCGCCAGATCTCAGCATGATCTCGGTGAGCTGGGTCATCTCTTCGAGGTCCATTCCCCGGAAGAAGACGGCCATCAGAAAGGCGGACATCTGATAATCCGGAATCTCCCCACGGACATAACCGTGGACGAGGAATTCCATTTCTGCGCGGGAGAGTTTTTCTCCGGAGCGCTTACGACGAATGATTTCTGCGGGAATCAACGTCAGGGTCTGAGATTCGGGATTCGATCAGAGTCAGGTTTCCACCTTCACGACGAAACGACGGCTGCACTTGGCACACTGGTACTCGACGGTTACCCAATTGTTCCGTTCATAGTAGGAAATTTCGGCCAGCTCCCCTCCACAATCCTGAAGCACACAACGCTTCAGATCGAGGCGATAGAGACGGTTCTTAGGATAATGATCGAGCTCGCTATCTTGGGGCATCCGCTTAACTGGACTATATTTTTCTTTGCGCTCGCTGTTCCAATACCCTCTCGCCAAGCAATATCCCAGAAATTGTCTTGCTGTCTGTAATCTCTCCTCTCTCGATCATCTCGACGGCCCTCGGGAGGGGAACGATTTCAACGGTGAGCGATTGCTCTCCTTCTTCCAAGGACTGGCCAGCGCCGGCCAGGGAGAGTTCGGTTGCAAGGAAAATGTGGAGCTGCTCTGTGCAAAATCCGGGACTCGTGTAAATCGCCGTGAGCTGCTTCCATGTATCCGCTGTATAACCTGTTTCTTCTACAAGCTCTCTTCTTGCACAGGCCTGCGGGTCTTCATTTGGACCGAGTTTACCAGCGGGCAATTCATACAGGAATTTTCCAAGAGGATAGCGATACTGCTTCACAAGGATGATCTTCCGGTCTGGAAACGCTGCCAGAACAACAGCGCCACCGGGGTGCTCTGCCACCTCGCGGATCGCACGGCTTCCTGTCGGGTACTCGATTTGATCAACGACGAGATTAAAGACCTTTCCGTTATAGAGCCGTTCGCTCTTAATGAGTTTGAAGTCCATTGATGCTCGCGTGTGGTTTGGAAGATGATTCCTAGCCAATGGATGGTCGACTTCCGGGTTTGAGAACTGGAGTTCCTCGTTTACAGAGAGGGCAAGTCTCAGGTGAGTACGTCACCACATCCATTGATAGGAGGGAAAAGATGGGTCCACCATCAGGACGGCGTACTTTTCCGTCGCTTCGGTCCACAATGCATGCCGCCCCTACAAGAACACCTCCGTGCCTTCGAACGATCTCAATCACCTCTCTAATCGAGCCGCCGGTTGTTATGACATCTTCACAGGCTAAGGCCCGCTCATTGGTGAGGATCTCAAAGCCCCGGCGGAGCTGAAGTACACCATTGGCCCTTTCGGCGAAGATGGACCTGGCTCGCAGCTGCCGCGCAACTTCCTGACCTACGACGATGCCACCTATGGCTGGGGAAATGACGAGATCGATTCTTTCCTGAGCGTAGCGTCGAGCAATCTCTCCACACAGAAGCTCGGCGTGCTGCGGATACTGCAACACCTTCGCACACTGGAAGTACGTCGGGCTGTGAAGTCCGGACGTCAATTGGAAGTGGCCTTCCAGCAAGGCACCCGTCTGCCGGAACAACTGGATGATCTCTTCGCCCGTCATCTATAGCGAATCAATTTGTCTCGCGAGACTGAAATCCTTCTCCGTCAGACCGCCGGCGCTGTGGGTTGAAAGGGCGAGCTTCACCTTGTTCCACCGGATATCAATGTCCGGATGGTGGTTTGCCTTCTCAGCAAGCAGCGCCACCGAGTTGACGAACCCCATCGCGTGGACGAAGTCTTTCAGTTCGTATTGCTTCACGATCTCATTCCCTTCCCGCTGCCAGCTCTTCAGGAGTGCGATCTCTCGTTCTATCTCTGATTCTGACAGAAGTCCCATGTGCTCCTTCGCTCCTTTCAAACCTGTGAGATCTTCAATCGAAATTCCATTGTCCCCCTTTGAATGGCTCCACTCGATCTCGAAACTCTGGTCGATAGTATTCAGACGCCTGTCCCCACTCCTGAGCCCACCCGTTCTGGAACCCAAGGCGATCAACGAGCCGCAGCACTCGCTCGTATTCGCCCGCATAAATTTTTCTATTAAGTAGCTCAATTCGCGTCGCCTTGTTTGTCGGGTAGTACTGGCCCATGATGCTTAATGTCACCTCGCTGCCGAGTTCATCCCGGATCCAGCGAAGAGTCTCTTCACTGCCAGCGAGGTCGTTTGGAAGAACAAGGTGCCGAATAATCAACCCCCGTTTGATGATCCCATCCTCCCCAACGACTAGGGCGTTTCCAACCTGCCGATGCATCTCTTTTATGGCTGCTCGAGCGAGTGCAGGATAATTTTTCACAGTAGAGTAGGCGTATCCGGCCTGTTCTGAGCTGTACTTGAGATCGGGAAGGTAGATGTCAACGATGCCCTCGAGGAGACGAAGCACTTCCACTGAGTCGTACGCGTTCGTGTTATAAATGAGCGGAAGGCGGAGTCCTTGACCTATAGCAATGACCAAAGCCTTAACAATCTGTGGAACAAAGTGAGTTGGAGAGACGAATCCAAGGCTATGGCACCCTTCCGCTTGCAGCTCGAGCATCATTTCAGCCAGACGCTCGAAGGAGACCTCATTGCTTCTTTCAATCTTGTGGTTCTGACTGATCTCGTAGTTCTGACAATAAACACATCTCAAGTTGCAGTTTCCGAAGAAGATATTTCCCACCCCGTTCCTACCCACCAGCCCAGGCTCCTCACCATAATGGATGCAATACGCCGAGACGATAGGCAGGTGGCCGGAGTAGCATCGGGAGATCTCGTCGTTCAGTCGATTTACCTTGCAATTCAGTGGGCAGATGTTGCAGGAAGCGAGCATGGCTTCCAACCTAGCGGCTCGCTCTTCTAGCTCACCTGAGTAGTAATGCATTAGGTAACTCGGCTCGGAAAGCGCCATCCCCACCGGGGTGTCTAGCGTACACATGGAAACACTCATACTACAGCCAGATTTCCTTCAAAAAGATATGAAAAAATTCGACTTTATCCAATGAATGGAATCATGAGCAACAATGCATGGTCAGCTCTCGACCTCTTTCTCACGAGTGGGTTGCAAAGATCTGGAGCGAATGCTCTACAACTTTCCCGCGACTACGGCTGCCGTCTTTGCTGTTTCGACCACACCGCCGCTGGTATCAATGGCCTCAAGGAAGATCACATAGATTCCCATCCGCACTCGGCGCTTCTCGTCGTCGAGGCCATCCCAGATTACCTGGCCCGTCGGCCCACTAAACTCATTGCTTGCAAGCGTGCGGACAAGTCTTCCGACAGAATCAAAAACCTTTAGTCGGATTCGAGCCGTCTGAACGGGCAGTTGATAGCTGACGATGCCAAAATCCTCAAAGCCATCGCCATCTGGAGAGAACGGGTTGGGAGCAATCGAGAGGGTTGTTTGTGGAGGGAGCGTAGTCGTGAAGATACTGTTCTGATGGCCGGGGGTTCCTCCGAGTCTGTTGACGCACGAGTTCCAGTTTCGTCGGTCGTTCGACGGGAGACTTGGGTTGATACGCTCGAGCGAAATTCCCGCCGCCTCGGTTAGATCGGGGTTGTGCCACGACGAGCTGTATCGCACGCTGTCAATGGTTGTTCCAACCAAATCGGCGATCAGGACATCGTCCGCGTCATTGTTCAAACTCAAACTGGAGCGATTCAGAATGAACACGCTTACGTTCGAGGAAGGCGTTCGGAGATCTGGAAATGAAGAAAAGATCGAAGAGTCTGAACCAATGACAGCGAACCCACCCGGCGCGATGCGGACAGGGGCTTTCGTGATCGAGAAGACATTAAACTTCCCGGATGCATCCTTCATATCTGAAAGTGACCAATTGCTGAGATCGACGGGAGAAAAACCGGGATTATACAACTCCACCCACTCAGCTTGTCCAGTGATAGGAGCGAACATGATTTCGTTGATGAGGAGGGCTCGAGGCTGAAAACCAATGCTGAGCTCTCTAGAAGCTGTGTTATTCTGGCTCCGCTCGTCAGCGCTGTATTCGATGACCGCGGCGATTCGATTTAAACCCGAAGGCGGACTTTGCCACGTGAGTGGGACTTGGATAGAATCCCGACGCTGAAGGACACTTGATGGAGTTATTGTCCCTAAGAGTTCAGTGGGCGCAAGGATAGAATCTCGATTGACGTCGTGATAGAATTTTACCGAGAAGCCACTCGCTGGATAGCGTCCAGCGTTTTGGATCGTGGCGCCAACTAAAAGTGGGGTTCCAGGCTGCGGAGTCCCTCCTTGCTGGAGAAATACCCTCGCCGCCTGAAGATCGTTATCGAGCCGCGCGTTGCTGTTCTGTCTGCCGGGGGTGCTTCCCTCTAAATCTGTTGACG
>JBBIJH010000037.1:0-19583 GCA_037446075.1 Ignavibacteriales bacterium | reverse complement strand
GTTGCGGGGGAAGCAGGCGTTCCTTTCTTTTCTATCAGCGGGGCGGATTTCGTTGAAATGTTCGTCGGTGTGGGTGCAAGCCGGGTGCGTGACCTGTTTGAACAGGGTAAAAAGAATGCCCCGTGCATTATCTTCATCGACGAAATCGATGCAGTCGGTCGCCATCGTGGTGCGGGCCTCGGCGGCGGGCACGATGAGCGCGAACAAACACTGAACCAGCTTCTCGTCGAGATGGATGGATTCGAGCAGAACAGCGGCGTGATCATCATCGCTGCAACCAACCGACCCGACGTTCTAGATCCTGCGCTTCTGCGACCTGGTCGATTCGACCGCCAAGTCGTGGTTGACCGTCCAGACGCAAAGCGCCGAGAAGGAATTATTCGTGTCCACACGAAGAATATCCCGCTTGCAGACGATGTGGACCTCGAAGTCCTTGCGAAGGGAACACCCGGGCTAGCTGGGGCAGAGCTTGCGAACCTCGTGAACGAAGCGGCTCTCCTCGCAGCGCGGCAGAACGCCAAAGCGGTGACGATGGAGCATTTTGAGCTTGCAAAGGACAAAGTGATGATGGGGATGGAACGCAAGAGTTTGATCATCTCCGAGGAAGAGAAAAGGATTACCGCATATCATGAGTCGGGTCACGTCCTCGTTGCAAAGAAGATCCCTGAGGCAGACCCTGTCCATAAGGTCACGATTATTCCGCGTGGGAGGGCACTTGGAGTTACCACCTACCTGCCGATGGACGAGAAACACACTTACTCGAAGCAGTATCTTGAGGCGATGATCACGTATGCGCTGGGTGGGCGTGCGGCAGAGAAAAAGATGTTTCGATTGCTCACAACGGGAGCGGGCAACGACCTAGAGCGGGCGACAGATCTTGCCAGAAAAATGGTATGCGAGTGGGGGATGAGCGATAGGTTGGGACCCTTAACCTACGGGGCTAAAGAAGAAGAGATCTTCCTCGGCCGGGAGATCACACGGACGCGGAACTTCAGCGAGAGCACGGCCATTGCCATTGATGAAGAAGTGAAGAGAATCGTTACGGGCTGTATGGAACGTGCTGAGAGAATCATTGAAGAGAATGCAGACGCACTCCATCGACTTGCGGGGGCACTGCTTGAGAGGGAAATTCTCGATGGAGAAGAAATTGAGTGTATCCTCCGGGGTGAAGATCTCTCCATCCCACGGAACAGAGATGGAGAAGCAAAGCTCTCTGCGAGCCAGCCAAGAACGGATGCAACAGTGAAGGCCCCCGCAAACCCTACCAAAGCCGATGAAGACAAGAACTAAACCCTATGGGTGACGCCTCCACCATCCCGTTTCGAATCGAAGTCATCCGCAAGGCAATTCATTTCTGCTCTCTTTCCATTCCTGTCCTGTACTATTTCCTGCCGAAATCTACAGGGCTCTTGATACTAATTCCGCTCACCGCCGGGTTTGTCATCACGGATATTCTCCGACATCAGCACCCCCCTACAGCTCGCCTTTTCCAGAAGCTATTTGGGTGGCTACTTCGAGAACATGAAACCGGCGAAAAGATGAAGACCCTGAACGGCGGGACCTACATGCTGGTATCGGCCACAATTTGTGTCCTCATTTTTCCAAAGCTCTTCGTGATCACGGCCTTTGCTATTCTTATTTTCGGCGACGCCGCTGCCGCTCTGATTGGGCAGCGCTACGGCAAACATCGGATTTTGACCCGAAATCCTAAGAAGAAAAGTATCGAGGGAAGCCTAGCTTTCTTAATCAGCGCGATCCTTGTTGTCCTCATCACGCCGAAGATTGCTCACACAGCGGCTGAATACTTCATTGGGATTGCTGGAGCTTTTGTCGGAATGGTGGCCGAAGCGCTTTCGTCGGACATCGTCGACGATAATCTGGCCGTGCCCGTGAGCATTGGCGCCGCGATGTGGGTACTCTATTTGCTCCTTGCCCCAGACTTGAACATCTACCACCTCGATCGCTAGAACAGCTGTACCCTATCGACCTCGGTAGCCACAAGAATCCAATGGGAAGAAACCTCCCAGTTTAGGTGGAGGCAGCCGCTTTGGCTTTTCCCGTCCCTGCCTTCCCCCACTCGAAGCGGTGGAGCACTTCCGTTTTAGTCCCTTCTACTCTACTGACAATCGCAGCGTCGCCCTCTAATTCTCTTAGCTTTGTCTGCGCGTCTTTGACCGCATCGCCCTCGCTGTAGAAAACCCTCGTGTAAAGGTTTTTGGGAATGTCTTTGTACTTCACGACAAGAACCCGGAATTTGAGCTTCGCCATAAAAGCCTTGCTTGGATGTTGGACGTCAGATCTGCGTTCTGAAAAATGGAATCTAACTTCCAATCGATTCCAGGACCAACTCTGTGATATCTTTCACCTGAACCTTTTCATCGGCACCTTTCTCTTTCACTCCATCCGTAAGCATTGTCAGGCAGAACGGGCACGCGGTACCGATGACGCTTGGGTTCAACGCTAAGGCTTCCTCTGTCCGTTCGATGTTCACCCGCTTGCCTTCCCGCTCTTCCATGAACATTCTTGCCCCGCCCGCCCCGCAGCAGAACCCTTTGTCTCTTGAGCGTTTCATTTCTACCAACGATGAGCCGGGTAACGCCCTCAGCACATCCCTGGGCGGGCTGTATCGCCCGTTGTAACGCCCCAGATAACACGGATCGTGGTAAGTGAGCCGCAACCGCTGCTGGTTCGTCAGCCTGATTTTTCCTGAGGCAAGGAGATCGTTGATGAAGTCCGTGTGGTGGGTGACTTCATAATTCCCGCCGAAGGGAGGGTATTCATTCTTCAAGATATTGAAGCAGTGAGGACACGTCGTGAGGATTTTTTTCACTCCATATCGGTTCAGTGTTGCCACGTTATCCGTGATCAGCATTTGTGCAAGATACTCGTTCCCCGCACGACGGGCGGGATCACCTGTGCATTTCTCCTCAGTTCCAAGGATTGCGAAATCAACTCCTGATTTCCCCAACAACGAAGCAAAAGCACGCGCCACTTTCTTGTAACGAGCGTCGTACGCTCCTGCACACCCGACCCAGTAAAGGTATTCACTACGCTGCTTCTCTGAAAACCGAGGGACGTTCAAACCTTCTGCCCAATCAGCGCGGCTGGAATGACTGAACCCCCAGGGTGTGTAGTTGTGCTCGAGATTCTGGAAGGCTGTCTGCAGTTCCTTCGGGAACCGGGATTCGTTCAAGACAAGATAGCGCCGCATATCGACGATGGCGTCGACGTGCTCGATCTGAACCGGACATTCTTGGACGCACGCCAGGCAAGAAGTGCAAGCCCAGAGCTCATCTTCAGTGATGTAATCGTCGATGAGGCGCTTTTCAAGCGGTCCCTTCCCCAAAGATGTGGAATGTGAGATCTTCTGCCAGAGGCGGACGCGGTTTTGACGCAGAGATTTGGGATTCTTCAATAACGGGCCTTTCTCCATCAGCCGCCGTCGGAGATCCACGATGATCTTGCGCGGCGAGAGTACTTTTCCGGTATTGTTCGCAGGACATGCCGCCGTGCACCGACCGCACTCCGTGCAACTGTATCCATCCAACAATTGCTTCCACGTGAAGTCCTCGACATCCGAGGCGCCGAATTTCGTCAAAGTCTCGTCTTGCAGATTCAGTGGCTTTAATATGCCTCGGGGTTCGAGCTTGCCGAAAAAGACATTCGGAATGGAGGCAACAATATGAAGATGCTTTGAGTAGGGAAGATAATTCAGGAAGCCGAGGACGAGCAGAATGTGCAGCCACCAGAACCCAGAAAACCACACCCGCCGTTGAGACAAAGAAAGATCATCGAAAATCCATGAAAGCCGGCAAGAGATGAAGCGCGACGTACTCGCAGGAACATCCTCCATTGCAATCCTGAACGCGTTCTGACCAAACATCGAAACCATAATGAGCAGGATCAAGATGAGAATGACTGTCGCATCGATCCTCGAGTGCCGATCGACCTCCAATCGCTTCGGCTTGGAGATGTAGCGTCGATAGAGCGCCAAGAGAATCGAACCCACCACTAGAAGTCCAAAGAGGTCCATCAAAAAGACCAGAGGCGGATAGGCCATGCCAAGAAAAGAAAGAGAGAACCCAGGGACGATCCCTTCCCCGATCGTTTCGGCCACTGCCAGCAAGAGTACAAGAAACCCCCAATAGATTAGGAAATGCATGACGCCTGCGACAGGCTCACGCAGTAGCTTCGACTGTCCAAATGCAATGACGAGAACGTTCCTTAGCCTTTCTCCGATCCGATCCGTTCTTCGATCCGACTTTCCAATTCGCAGGTAAGAGATTAACCGACGTACGTTATAGCCGAAGAACCCAAGAGCGACAAGGAGAAGCAGGAGAAAGAAAACGTTCTGGAGTCTCAAGGGCGGGCTACTCTCCCACTAATTGGACAACGAGCGAACGCTCACGCGGCCGGTTGTCGAAATCGATCAGGACGATCTGTTGCCAAGTACCAAGGAGCAGATCGCCGTTGTGGAAGGGAACTGTCAACGATGGCCCGAGCAGGGAGGCACGGACGTGTGCATAGCCGTTGCCGTCTCCCCACGTTGCGTCGTGATGGTAGCGCCGCCCGGTTGGAGCAACGCGCTCGAATGCCTCGGGCAAATCCTTGATGAGACCCGGCTCGTACTCGACCGTCGTGATCCCAGCTGTCGAGCCGGCAACGAAGACAGTGACGTTGCCATCCTTCAACTTGTGCTTGGCCACGAGATCCGAGACCTTGCGGGTGATGTCAAGGATGTCTGTGTTCCCTTTGGTTGAAACTGTAATCTCAGCTGTGATCACTTCCATCGGTCGTCTCCTGACCTCTGACTGTCAGATTAAAGAGCGGACGCCAACGCATCCAGACGAACGGCAACCAGTCTGTTTCTTTCTTTGACGAAGAAAAGCTGGCCGCCTCTTAGAAAGAACGAATCTGGAACGGGTGCATGGGCATTCTCAGTAATCAAATCCGAATAGACGAGATGTTTTCGGCTCAGCCCGACTACCTTGAGGTGGTTATTCAGGAGCTGCTCATCCCCGATTCTCGACTTGGCTGTCTCGTGGTAATTGAAAATCAACAGGTCTCCGTGTAGGATGAACTCGACGTTTCCTTCCACTCTTCTTCGATCACAATACGGTCGAATCACGTCGGCAAGCCGATCATAACCTTCCACGTCCCCGCTGAGAATTTCAGGGAAGATCGTGGCCCCGTCACCACTTTCTCGGCCCTTGCTGATAAGGCCGATGTTTTCGTCTTGTTCAGAGAATTCTTTCTCAACTTCCCCGGTGGCAGTGTTGAGCTGATAATAGATTCTTTTCTCAAAGAGATCCTTAACCGCTAAGATCTTTCCCTTCGCAATGTGGAACGGCTGAAGTTCGTCGTTTCTCCAGAGTAACTTTCCCGTTTCGAGACCGACCGCGAGAATCTTGAAGTGCTGCGGCAGATCGGGCTTCACATACTCATGGAAGAAGACAATCCCGCCGTCAATCGCTTCGATTCCGATCCACCATTTCTCGGAGAATTCGAGACCGCTCCAGAGGACTCTCCCCGTGATTTCATCGAGACAAAAGAAACTAACTGACTTTGCTATTTGATCACGATCCTCTCCCACGATTCTCCCGTCTCCAGAAAAAACGATCCTCCAGAGAAAGCCCTTCGCCTTGAATTCCCAGGCCGGTCGAATTTTCTTCTGGCGGAAGATTCTGAAGAACTTCATACAGAGAGCTCGTTAGCACGGAGATGAAAATAAGATTTTTGAGGGTAAGAAACAAGGATGGCTAGAATCCAACCCAAAACCTGCTGTGCCTTCGGACGACCCGATCAACCCGAAACGTAGTCTTGAAGCAGCAGCTTTAACTTCTCGAGCGCTTTCGCACGATGACTGATTTTGTTTTTCAACTCGGGGAGCATTTCTGCATATGTTTGTTGAAAACCATTGGGTTGGAAGAGCGGATCGTAGCCGAAGCCACCCGCTCCACGCGGCTCCTCCATGATTGTCCCCTCCGTCACGCCTTCCACAACATGCTCGCCACGCTCACTGACGAAAGCAACGGCGCACCGAAACTGAGCATTTCGTCGACGCGGAGGAACTCCCTTCAATTCCGCCAGAAGTTTCTTGTTGTTTTCTTCGTAGGTGGCGTTTGCTCCGGCATACCGTGCGGAGTGGACACCGGGGCGCTTCGCAAGGTAGAAGACCTCGAGACCGGAATCATCTGCCAGCGCCGGAAGTCCTGTTGCCTGAAAAACGACTCGCGCTTTCCTCAACGCGTTCTCCTCGAGAGTGCTGCCATCTTCCGTCAGTGGTGGGAGGTCGGGAAAGTCTGCGGCAGAGAGAATTTCCACTGAGAGATCGCCGAGTATCTCCGTGATCTCACGCACTTTGTGGAGATTGCGTGTCGCAAGCACCAGTCGCTTCATGGATTTAACTTGGGGAAGAGTCTGTAGTAGAAGTTCATGATGCTCTGGAGTGTGGCAAGCAGATTCAAAAGCAGGAAGACAAGATCGAAGTTAAGAATAGAATATACCGTGAGGCTGACGCTACCTATAATATAGAGGACGAGAAACGAGGTTCGAATGTCGCACCGTTTCTCTTGGAGTGTCTTCAGTGTCTGAGGAATCCAAGCGGCAGCGATGCAGCACAGTCCTAACAGGCCAAAAAAATTCATCATCTAGTATCCTAACGTGGCATAGAGGCAGGCAAGAAAATCAGCCCACGAAACACCAAGGACACGAAATCTGTTTCCTGCATCAAATTCCTTAGAGTCATTCCCGTGTTGGATGGACAAGAAGGATCTTTACTTTCTTGCACAGACCTGACAGCCAAGGGACTAACTGAGCAGTTCCTCCAGAGCTTGGTGAATCCTCTCAACTCCGACGATCTCGATTTCCCCGTTAAGTGTCAGACCTCGCAGGTTGTTTTTCGGGACGATGATCCGCTTGAAGCCAAGTTTCTTCGCCTCGAGAATCCGCTTCTCAATCTGATTAATGGTACGAATCTCCCCGCCCAATCCAATCTCCCCGACGGCCACGGATTGGGAGTCCACAGGTATGTCTCGCAGACTCGAAGCGATGGAAACGGCGATGCCCAGATCCACCGCTGGTTCTTCAATGCGCACGCCGCCTGCGATATTCACGAAGACGTCGTAGTTCCCCAGATGCAGTCCTACTCTCTTTTCAAGCACAGCTAAGAGCAACGAGAGCCGACGGTAGTCAAATCCCGCGCACGTGCGCTGTGGCATTCCGTACGTTGTCGGACTTACCAGGGCTTGTACTTCGATCAGGATCGGACGAGTCCCTTCCATGCTCGCAACGACCGCAGAGCCAGACGTGCCGTAACTGCGCTCAGAGAGAAAGACTTCCGAAGGATTCTTCACTTCACGAAGACCCGTATCGTGCATCTGAAAGATGCCGATCTCATTCGTAGAACCAAACCGGTTCTTCACTGAGCGCAGGATACGATAGGAGTAATGTCGCTCCCCTTCGAACTGCAAAACGGTATCCACCATGTGTTCTATCACCCGAGGGCCAGCAATCACTCCTTCTTTTGTCACATGTCCGATGACAAACACCGGGATGTTCTTCGTTTTGGCGATCTTCATCAGGAGAGCCGTTGACTCTCTTACTTGACTGACGCTCCCCGGGGCGCTTTCAAGCTCTGGCCGATACATCGTCTGGATAGAGTCTACGACGACAATATCGGGTTCCCCTCGGATAATAACATCATCGATGATCTCAAGGTTGGTCTCCGCAAGCAGGAGAAAATTCTTCGAGGGAGGAAAACGAAGCCGTTCTGACCGAAGCTTGATCTGCTTGATAGACTCTTCGCCCGTGATGTAGAGCACAACGAAGTCTCTGAGGTTCGAGGCCACTTGCATCATGAGGGTGGATTTCCCGATTCCGGGGTCGCCACCAAGGAGGCAGACCGAGCCTAAGACGACCCCGCCGCCCAGGACACGGTCAAACTCCTCGATCCCCGTTTTGATCCGTTCACTCTCAACTGTATCGACATCTGTCATGGCTACAGGATGGGGGCTTTCGGAAAGATCGCTTTTCCCTCGACGCGCTCGAACTCGTGTGACGATCTCTTCGGCGAAGGTGTTCCATTCCCCACAGTTCAGACATTTGCCGATCCACCGTGGGGACTCGGTGCCGCAGTTCTGACATACGTACTTTGTTCGTGTTCTCGCCATGGGTTTGACAACAAAATCCTTTCGAATATAACGAAGTTGGCCTTCTGTTTCAAGATTTCCGTGCGCTTAGAATCGCTACGCCTGGGACGCGAAGGTCCTTTCGTTTACACTTTGTGAAGCCAGCTTCCTTTAACCATTCCCTTATCTCCGAGTGCGAGTAGGACATCCCACCAATCTCATTAAAAAGATTCACTCCGACGATCGCACAGATGAGCTGAGAAAGTGAGCTGCCACTTTGACGATCGTATAGCTGATCCATGATCAAGAGGGTACCACCCTCGTTCAGAGCGGCAGAGAGCCTCTTCATCAAGGCAAGATTCTCTGCGGCTTTCAGGCCATGGATAATGTTGAACGCCAGGATAACATCATATCCATCTCCAAGGGCCCCCTGCCTGAAATCAACCTCACGGTACTGAACACGATCGCTCAATCCGTACCTCTCAGCAATCCTTTTTCCAATTCGGATTGCCTTCTCGAAGTCAAGCACTAGAGCCCGCAAGCGCGGGTATCGCTTACAGAGCTCAATTGAGTAGAGACCATGCGAGCCCCCAAGGTCCAGAAGCTGGCGCGCGCTGTCTGGAATTGTCACGTGCTTCAGGACTTGGGGCATGAGCAACTTCCCTAACTCCATCATCCCGTGCACATACGTTTCCCAGTCTTTGTCACTGAAAAACTCAAAATAAGATTTCTCTGGCCCCCCATTCTGAACGGTTTTCCCCAGATATTCCCAGCGGGAATAAAGCGACTCAAAGTACTGAACGAGATGACCGATATAGTGAGGCGAATGCTTCGTCAGCCATCGGTCTGCGAACCTCGAATTGCGAAATCGGTCGCCGTTGCGAACTACATATCCTCCGGCTTCCATCGCCCGGAGCAAGACTTCCGTGCCTTGAACGCTGACGCCAAGAGCTTCGGCAAGCTTCTTGCTCGATTGGGGAGATGTGCGAAGCTGATCGAAAAGACCGCATGCATTACAAACCATGAGAGCTTTTCCAAACAGAACATTTACAAACGCATCAAGAATCGGTACGGGTAGGCGATTTGAACGGGAGAGAACCCCTTCACTCAGACTCAGTCGAGTAACCATACCACCTCCATAAACAGCAACGACCCGATGAATCGGGTCATTGCAATCCTCAGTGAGAGAAATACTGGTAAGAAATCAAATGGGGGTTTGATCACGACTCGCGAAGCATCTTCTCAAGCTCTTCGACGTGCGACTGCTCTTCGCTTACAAAATCCCGGACAAAGGCATCGAGGACGGGGTCATCCTTCACATCTTGTAAAAGATCCGAATACTTCTTTACGGCGGACTTCTCGTGCTCAAGGGATTCACGCAAGATGTCCTCTAGATCCTTCTTGCTGTTCAGGACCTCGGTGATCGCTACTGCTGGCGTTCCTCCAAGAGCCGTAATCTTTTCGCCTAGACTTGTGGCGTGACCGATTGACTCCTCGGCCTCTTTCCTGAAGAATTCTACGATAGGATGGCGCCGTACTCCAAATATCATGAAAGAAAAATACAGATACCGAAGAGCTCCGGTAAGCTCGTAGTTAAGTAGTTCATGGAGTTTGGGAATCAGCTTGCTCTTCTTCATTCCTTGCCTCCTCAGTTTGTAGGAATGAGCTACGGTCCGCAACGATTGGCCAAACGTTTCCCCCGTATCGCCGGGTATCCCGGCAGGGCCACTACTTTGTCACCTCCGGGTTTTCTGCCTTCACGAGAAGTTCGTTCTGGATGTAGGTAACTGTCTCAGCGAGGGCGTTCATAAATTTCTCGAAATCCTCCTTGTATAGGAATAGTTTATGTTTCTCGTACTCCTCCTCGCCGACACGCTTACTTTCCGTGATCGTGATGTAGAAATCCTTTTCTGATTTTGTTGCCTTCACGTCGAAGAAGTACGTCCGCTTTCCAGCGCGGACCCGGCGAGTGAAGATCTCTTCTTTGTAGTGGTTCTCCACTGGTGTGTCCTCCCTGCGGTTTGTGCTGGTAGGTTGGAAGATTGATTTGAGAATAGATTTGATCACCGAGTTCCTCTTTGATTGCTTTGTGAAATCATGTGCCTCATTCTCTCACCACCGCTACTTTGCCTCTTGTCACTTCCTCTCCGTTCTCCGAGATAGCAACGACGACGTAAATACCAGAAGAAACGAACGTGCCCGCTGCGTCTCTGCCATCCCAGAACGCAATCCGCCCACCGGGCGAGGCGAACTCCCTCACGAGTCTACCGTCGATACTGAGAATCTTGATCCCAGAGTTCCGTACCAAACCGTCGATGTTCAACAGCTGATCTCGGGGGGGTCGGAACGGGTTCGGATAGAGCGAAAGCTCTACAAAAGTCTCCAGAGGGGCCATTGCTGTGGTGGTTAAGCTGGAGAGCCCATTTTCTGTTCCGAAGTACACGATGCCTCTTCGGTCATCGAAAGCGATCGCTCGAACGTCGTCGCCGATCAGCTTGCCTTCCGTATTGGATACAGAGTATTGATTGAGCAGTCGAGTCCCGTCCGTTGAGAGGACGAAGACTCCTTCTTTCGTCGCAACCCACTTGTTCCCGAGGGGATCGACCGCGATGTCATTGACATACTGTTCTCGAGCAATGAAAACGCGGCGTACATTCCCTTTCGGCGACCTTGGATTCAGAATGATATTCAGGCCCAAATCTGTTCCCACCCAAACTTGCCCGTCTTCGTCCACCAGGAGGTCAGTGATATTGTCACTGGAAAGCCCATCTGTCGTGGTGAGAATATTCCAGACATCATCGTTGAAGTTCGTGAGGGTTCCTCCGTCGTTCAAGTATAGTAACCCCGGCCTCAAGGGGTCTTGAGAGACAACCCACTTTGTGTCGAAAGGATCAATTGCCAGTGATGTCAAAAGTGTGACATTAGGATTGTAACCGTTTCGCAGAAAGAACCAAGTCGAATCCGGGCGGAAGACAGCCAGGACATTGCCATTTGCCGCACTTCGAACAGTCATCCATGTATTGCCGCGCCTGTCGGCCACAACGTCTCCGATAACGATGAAGTTTGGATTCTCAGGGATTCCCACAAGACCTGCGTTCTCTCGACCAAAGACCGTCAGGCTGCCACTGCGAGCGACTCGCGCTACTCCTTCGCCCCATGAACTCACCCACTTGCTGTTTCCGATTCCGATGGAGACCTTGTAATAGTCGTTTGTCCTTAGCTCCGGGTTCGAACGGGTGTTATAGTTCTTCCACTGTGGACCCGATCCTGCCGTCGGGTCAAAGCTGGAGAAACCCGTACCACGTCCATTCGTTCCAGTGGCGCTCCAGAGCACGCCGGCTGTATCAACCTTGACACTGATGAAGAGATTGGAGCCAGGCCCGTCAGGGAATTTCAACGACCAGCTCGATCCTTTCAGAAACCCGACCCCATTGTTTTCTACGCCGACCAGAAGATTTCCGGAAGGGTCGCTCGAAACAACGTTCACAGCTCCGGGCAAGCTTGGACCCACGCTTGAGACCGTTCCGTTAGCGGTGATCGAATACACTTCGCGGTCAACCACGGCATACAACTGATTCGCCAACTGCGCCAACTGCGACACCCGCCGGCCCGATAGCGCGGCAATTCGTTCCCACCGGGAAGAAATGAGCCTCACTAGGCCGCCATCGGTGGCAGCATAGATACTGCCATCGAAAGCCAAAACCGCGTTGACGTTATTGGACGGAAGGCCTGTTGCAACAGTGTGGGTTGACCAGGATGTGGGAGAAGCAAGATTCGTGCTGTTGGCATCCGCGAACGCGAGGCCAGAAGGTGTGGCTGCCCAGAGTTTCCCATCGGCGATCAGGAAACTATTCACACGAATCGAAGATGGAAAGGAACCGAACTTCGAGTAGGTTTCCCGGAACTCGAAGCGATCCCGAAGAAAGAGGCTGACCCCGAACTCAGCACTGATGTAAATGGAATCCCGTCGCGGATAAATCCCGGTGATCCCTTTTTTGGTTCGATCAGAGAGGACGATGTCTCTGATCCGTTTCCACTGCCCAGTCTCGGAGTCGTAAATATCAATTGCACCGCTCGATGTTCCAATCCAGATCTTGCCTTCATCGTCGATCGCAATCGCAGTGAGGTTGTTGTTCGTAAGCCCCTCGGAGTTCGTGAACGTCACAAATGAGGTATCGGGAAGGTTGAGTCGAAACAGGCCGCCACGGGTCGACGCCCAGAGCGTGGTACCCTTCACGGCAATTCCGACAACGCTCTTAATGTCCGTGTACTTCATCCACTCCCCCATACCCGCAAGGGTTCGTGAAGCGAAGAGAAACAGCAGTGGAAGAACACCAATCATTCCAATTGTCTCGATTCTACCCTTCAATGCTTTCGGTCCCGTCTCTTCTTTCTCTCGATCTGCCTGAAGAGATTCGCCATCTCAATTGCACTTAGAGCTGCGTCCCAGCCCTTGTTCCCACCTTTTCCCCCCGAGCGCTCCAGAGCTTGATCGGGAGTCTCAGTCGTTAACACACCGAAAGTAATGGGGATGCCACTGGCGCGTGCAACTTGCCCGATACCGCGCGTAACTTCCGATGCAATATACTCCCAGTGTGGCGTCTCACCGCGAATGACACAGCCGAGACAGATGAGCGCATCATACTTTCCAGTTGCCGCTAACTGGTCCGCGACCTGAGGAAGCTCGAATGAACCGGGGCAGGAGAAGCTTTTGATGTCCGATTCCTGAGCACCATGTTTTTTCAAACACTCAAGCGCCCCCTCATGGAGCCTCCGCGTCACAAAGTCGTTGAAACGGCTCACTACGATCGCAATCTTCAACCCCCTGGCCGAATGTTCGCCTTCAATCGTCGTCATCGATGAAGTTCCCGGCCTCCTTAGAAGAGCCGCTTTTTCATCTCTTCTACCCAACCCATCGGTACGTCGCAGGCGCCGAGAATACCGTTGCTGTCTCTGCCCCCGCCGTGAAAGTCGGAACCTCCGCTCTCAAGGAGAAAGTATTGTGCCACGATTCCGCGGTAGTAAGAGATTTCCTTCGATGAGTGAGACGGATGGATGACTTCGATCCCATCGAGGCCACCCTTGATCAAACGGGGAAGGACTGCATCGCTCGTATGCTTCCCCGGATGGGCGAGAAAAGAAAGTCCGCCCGAAGAGGAGATTAGCGAGATCGCGTCCTCGGGCGAAAAGGGTACCTTCCGCTCGTAAGCGGGACAGCCGTAGCCGATGTACTTCGCGAAGGCTTCATCGTAGGTTTGAATGTAGCCTTCTTCAACAAGAGCGAGTGCGATATGCGGGCGACCCACGGCTCCGCCTCCAGCCTTCTCCAATACCGATTCGATTTTCAGCGGAACATTGATGTGATTCAATTTTTTCACGATTCTCTCCGCGCGCCTCACTCGCTCTTTTCGGAAGCTAGAAAGGTGCTGGAGAAGATTCTCGTCGCGATGATCAAAGAGATATCCTAAGATGTGGTACTCGCGATCATCGATTGTTGTGCTTAGCTCCACGCCAGGAACCACCTCAATCCCGAGGTCACGTCCTATCTCGATGCTCTCTTCAATCCCGTTCACGCTGTCGTGATCCGTAATCCCAATGACCTTCAACCCCAGTTCATTTGCTTTTTGCAATAATTCGGCCGGAGAGAGTATCCCGTCGGAGTATGTGGTATGCGTGTGGAGATCAACCAGACCCGCCATGCTGCTCTTTGTAGGAATGGCAAACTACAGGATTTCTTCTCGATCCAGCGGAGATCATAATCTCCTTGTTGGAACTAAACTTGAAGCCATGGAGCCGGCATTTCTTCACAGACTTGCGACATTCAAGACCCACAGGGAAAAATGAAGTGTTGACCAAAGGAATGGCCCTCGAATACCCACCCACTTCTGTAAGGAAGGAAGGTGAAATGATGCGTTCACGAACAGCCCACAATCGACCCAGTCAGGTAAAAAGCATGCGGAAAAAATATAAGAACACCCTACTTGAAAGTCAAGCGAATAGTTTCAAGAAGAAGAAAGAAACGGTAACGGAGAAGAAGGAAAGCTATTGTTGCCCCGTTTTCGGTCTGAATGCAAGAATAGACCTGTCTTCTGCGGCTACAATTAGATAGTCGCGCCAAACGATGGGAGTGGTCTTCACCCGACCTTGCAGCTCGTGCTTCCACTTCACCTGGCCAGTAAGAACGTCTAGGCCATAGATATGCTTGTCCAGTGAGCCTACGTAGACGATTCTATCCGACACGACCGGAGAAGAATTTATGATGCTCGACGCTCTGAACTTCCATACTTCGGAGCCATTTGAAACGTGGAGTGCAGTGAGCGTACCATCCGTAGCCCCGAAAAGAGCAAGGTCTTCATAGAAAGAGGGTCCTGCGTAGATTTTCCCACCCACACTCTGTTTCCACAACAAGGTCCCATCCCGCACGCTTAGGGCGTAGAAAGTGCTATCCATCGAACCGAACAGAACTGCCCCACGATAGATGGCGGGTGTACAGAAAATACTTCTGCGTGCTTTAAACTTCCAAGCCACCTTTCCGGTTTCAATATCAACTGCATAGAGATGCCCGTCGTCGCAGCCAAAGACGACGACGCGTCCGTCAGTGGCAGGAGAAGAGCGAATCGGCTGATGTGTCTCGAAGCGCCAGATGTCACTTCCATCGGATTTCTCCAGACAATACAGAACACCAGTCAGTGTCGTGACGAATAGCTTGTTGGCAAATCGGAGCGGGGAGCACTCAATTCCACCCAGTTCTCGTGACCACCGGAGGGTCCCTTCCCGAAAGTCGTAGGAGACAAGCGTTCGATCCCCCTTGGCCGAACCTGCGATAATGCTAATCCCATCGATGAGAGGTGACCCGGTCACAGCGGACTCAACGCTGAAGACCCCCTTTCGATCTCCAGTTTTTGCGTGGATGGCGTGGATTTCTCCTTGCAGCGTTCCAACAAAAACAAAACTGTCCGCCGCCACTGGCGATCCAGAGCCAAAGCCCGCCGCGGCGTCGTATTCCCACGCGAGTTCGAGGGGCGGGGTGACAATCGCAACGCTCTGATTCGTCCTTTCGGGATTCCCACCGAACAAAAGCCAGTCACCCTCACTAATTTTCACTGCCCGCTGCAAGCGCATCGGCACGCAACCGATGAGAGTAACTGACAGGAGAAGGGAAGGAAGGTAAGGTCGACGGTGGGGCATGCGGCTAAAAGTCCCACCCGAAGAAGAATTGATGGAACAATCCCTTCTGCAGCCGGCCGAAGTTTTTCTCTATCCTTTTTCCAATGTCATAACGAAGGACGAGAGCGCCGGCAAAGTTCCATCGTAGCCCCGTACCCAAACTGCCGTACGTCGTAGTATACTTGTTGTCCCACGTGCTGCCCATGTCGAAGAATAGAGCACCACGAAGAGCGCCGAGTGAAATCCCCCCGAATGGAAACCGAATCCCAAGCTCGTCGATGAATGGGAAGCGAAGTTCCTGACTGTAGAGCCACAGTTTTTTCCCACGGAGGGACCAGCGAGGGTATCCGCGAAGATCCCAGCTTCCGCCCATGAAGAACCTCCTCGCCTCTCGACCTTCGTTGTAGAAGAGCTGCCCACGGACGGCAAAGGCACTCCGCTGGCTCAAGCGGAAGTAGCGGCGATAGTCTGCAATAAGAGTGTAGTAGTTCACATTGGAAAATTGGACGTCTGTCGTGTAGGCGAGAGTAACAATAAAGCGGTTTCCATCGATCGGCCCACTCAAGCCCCAGAGCGAGTTGTCATGGACGTAGGAAACAGATGTTGATACCAGCAGCGCTTTCCGAGAAGTGATCACCTCTTTGTCCGACCGACTCAAGCTCAGGCTCGCCTCCACCCGATGGAACTTCGAGAGTGGGTAGCTCAAGGCGAAGTACCCTCCGAAGACTCGCTCGGTAAAGAATAAGTCCGGATCCGTCAGATCGTAGCGCCTTCCAGAGAAATGATAGATACCGTATGCGTAGTTCAGACGCTGGCTTAGATTAATCCGTGAGATGGCGATATTGAAGCTCTTCAGGATTTCATCCCTCGCCTGAGCGGAATTATAGATTAAGAAGTAGTACTGATCATTCCCTAGCAAATCGCTGATAGCGAGCGCCGCACCTCCTGTCGTCCCAAAGACTGGGTCGGTAGAAATCTGGCTCTGGGCAATGTCGAGGGTATAGTCTCGAACGTATCTCAATGCATTGACCTCTGATATTCCTTCGATTTTCGTCGTCGACCACGGGCTCTCCTGTGGTGAGGGATTCAGGGCCCGCACAACCTGAGATCGGTCAAAACGAGTTTGCACCGAATCAATCATTCGGATCTGGAAGCTAAACTTTTCGAATGCGGTAAATACCATTTCTCCCTGCTCAGTCCACCTTGGATCAAAAGCGGCGGTCGTGAAGTTTGTGATCTTCCGTATCTCAAGTCCTGGGGTGGAGGTTGCACCCGCAAGCTGATGCCGCCGATCCAAAATCCAGATATTCCGCGCACCATCAAGATCGGAAGTGAAGGCGATCTGCTCCCCAGTCGGAGACCAGGTCGGGGACTGGTAGTTTTCATTGCCTGCGATCAGATAACCAACACTGCCTGTCTTCAGATTGTAGAGAAAAAGATTGTACTTCCCCTTTGACCCAAAGACACTGCGATCTGAGCTAAATGCGATTTCATCTCCCGCCGGAGACCAAGCGGGGTCTCGTTCGTCGTAGTAATCGTTCGTCAGCCTCTTGAGGTCTCGTCTCTCGACCGAATAAACATAGAGGTCGTTGTAGCCTGTTTTGTCGATGGCGGATAATGCGATGTCCTTCCCATCTGGCGACCATGAAAGCGACCCGATGGACACCAGACCGGGCAGGCGGACAGTTTCCATGACTTTCTCTTTGTCGATGTCATAGAGGTGAAGGGCATCATTCTCGCCGCTCTTCGTCACAAAGGCGAGTGTTCCAGACTTGGAGATATCAATCTTGCTCTGGAAGAAGTGGAATGCTTCAAATTCATCCGACTTTTCCCCTTCAATCACAGTGACGAGTTTAGCCTTCGGGTTCCCAAGTTCCTTCCGGTAAATGCTCGTGTATCCGGTATAGTTTCCAATAAAGAACACCTCGCTCTTCTCCCCTTTGCGGTAGACGACAGGTTTCGAGTTGAATCCCTCCGTGACGAGCCCGCGCGAGACAACACTCGGTTGATCGTAGTCGCTGAGGAGCGGGTAGTACTTTTTCTTCAAATGATACTGCCATTCCTCATCGATCTCTTTGAACTCTTTTCCAAATGTCAGCTTCATCACCTCACGAAAGGACCCGGACTTCCAGAAGTTCTCCATGATAAGGAGGATCTTTTCCTCACCGTAGGTTTGAGCAAGAAATTGCAGGAAACTCTGTCCTTCCTTGTACATCAAGAAAGACCCGGAAATGCTCTCGATACTCGAGAGGGGTACGAGGTAGTCGCTCAGAACGGCATCGCGGAGTAACATCTCGGCCTGAGTATCCCATTCCGTTGACCAGTATTCGGCAAGCCCCTCCGTAAACCACAGCGGCGGGAGCCGGTCCTGCGGAAGCCGGTGATCCATCAAGACACGGCCGATCTTTGTGTGCGTAAAGACATGGACCAGCTCGTGCCTGATCACATGTTTGAACTGCGGGATGGAACCATCGGAGGGGATGACGACCCGACCCTTGAGGAATTCAAAGAATCCCCCGACGCCTTCGGGGATGAAACCAGGAGTAACGTTCGTCTGCTGGAAGTGGAGATGGGAGCTGTAGAAGATGAGCGGGATGCGACTCGTGACGTTGATATTGAATTTGTCTTCCAAAACCTTGTAGCTCTCCTCTGCGTATGCGGCGCCACGCTCTGTGATATCCTTCATCTCCGGATAGTAATAGATGTCGAAGTGATCGGTCTTCAGGACGTGCCAGTCGAAGTCCGTGTACTGGACCTTGTTCCGCCCGAAGTAGTAGAATTGGGCGGAGACAGACTGGAGAAATACTAACAAGAGAATGTAAAGAAGGCAACTTCGCCGCACAGCCCTCACCTCCCAGAAGCACAAGCTTCCATTTGAAACCATCTTGTTGCACGGGATGTTGGATCTCAATTCCAGACCCAACACCTCACATCTCATATCGTACGTTTCACATCTCCTGCTTCACACCTTCGCCAATTCCTGTTTCAAATAATCAAGCACCCTCACCGGCGTGGGGTCCTCCCTATTGAGGAGAGCCAAATAGTAGCTGACCCAATCTCCAAGATAAACAAGAGAAAACATTCTCGCAAGCCGGCAGCGGCCCTCGCTCTTTACTTCCGTTACATGAGGCGTGTACTCCTTGACGAGCTCTTTCGTGAGATTCAGCCTTACCCGAACTCGAGGATGCTCCCCCCTATCTCGCAGAAAAACCACCGCTAGCTGCTTCATCAGACCCTTCAACGTCCTCCAGCCGACGAGTTCGTTGTGGTTCATTTCGGGAAGCACGTTACCAAAGGCCAGCACTTTTGCATTCTCCGCAAGCTGGGTCCTCCAGCGGAGATTCACAGAGTCAAAGTTCTCGGTAGTCGAATAAATGACAGGAAGCTTTCCTTTCAAGAACTTAGCGATTCTTAGTGCCCCATTTGAAGAAGTGGGACTCTTGTACAGAGCCGCTCTTTTCTTCAGTAGCCTGACGGTCTCGCGGATATCGTTCGCCTTGTCTCTCACGAAACCAAGTCGGGCCATCGTAACCAGAATAGGAAAGAACGAATAGCCTAGGGCTGCCCGCGGCGGATAACCTTTTGGGATCTTGATCAGGCTATGACCGTACGCTTCGGCGCGCCTTTCCGTTTCGCCGTCAGAACTGATACAGATGACCTGAGCCTCCCGGTTCACCGCATCTCGATGGGCCGCGATCGTCTCTTCCGTATCGCCCGAGTAGCTTGAGATCACCACAAGGCTATCTTTTGAAACAAACGCGGGAAGAAAATAGTGTCGATTGATGAAGACTGGAATCCCAAGCTCCGGCGCTAAATAAGACCTCAGGAGGTCCCCGCCGATTGCAGAGCCACCGAGACCGCTCACGACGATATGGGAGAACCTGTTCCTTTTCAGGGTTATCCTGGCGTTCTCCCCGATGGCAACGGCATCCTCAATTTGTTCTGGAAAGCGCACGAGAAGCTCCCACATGTTGGAGGCATCAATACGCCGGATTAACTCCTCAGTCAAAGTCGGGCTTCTGTGGACGGGTCGCATTTGGCAATTCGTCTCTCTGTGGGGATCGCCCATCGAGGCCCCTCAGCCGAGAGGGATGTCCGGGAATCTTTTCTTGATAACATCACGGAGGTATTGCTCGACTTCTTCCGCGGTCGTAAAGCCCAGCACGTCGCCTGCAATCCGTTTTGCTTCTTTATACTTGATCGAGCGAATGATTTTCTTGATCTCGGGTAAGATCGCCGGTACGACACTGAACTCATCGAGACCAAGTCCGACGAGCAAGATGACAG
>JBBIJH010000036.1:13221-20031 GCA_037446075.1 Ignavibacteriales bacterium | reverse complement strand
CCTTTGGCAGCTTTTTCCTTGCAGCTTGTTCATGCACCGTAATTCCAGTTGCAAGCGGGCTTTATTACAGAGGAAGCGGCATCGGACCGGCTTTTATTCTCTTGTGGGTCGCGCCAGCTGCGAATATTCTCGCGCTCACCTATACGGGCGCGATTCTTGGTGGACAGATGGTGGCCGTGAGAGTTGCGTCGGCGGTCGTGATGGCGATGGCAGTCGGGACAATCATGGCCACCGCGTTCAGGGGCGAGGAAATCAAAAGAGGAGGAGCGAACAGCGAAAACGTGACGGGGAAAGTTATCTCTCGGCAGGACGTTCTCTTGATCATCCTCCTTGTCATATCTCTCCTTGCACCGAACTATCTTATCCAGTCCGGCCCGTTCTGGCAGAAGGTCGTTGTGTGGCTCGTCGCGACTGGACTCGTTGCTGCCTATGCGTTTAAGGTCAAGACGAAAGACCAGCTCGTCGAATGGATGAAGGAGACGTGGTGGTTCGTCCGAATCATCTTTCCTCTGCTGCTTCTCGGTGTATTCATTGTCGGGGTCATCGGTGCTGTTCTTCCGGAGCACTTGGTAGAGAATTATCTGGGAGGCTCAAGCATCCCTGCTTCTTTCCTCGCTACGCTGATCGGATCGGTGAGCTACTTTGCAACGATGACTGAGGCACCGTTTGTGGACACACTCATGAAGATGGGGATGGGGAAGGGGCCGGCGCTTGCACTTCTCTTGACTGGCCCCGGCTTGAGTCTCCCCAACTGGCTTGCGATCGCGAAGGTGTTTGGAGTAAAGAAAGCAGCAGTATACGTAATAACGATCATTGTTCTTGGGACATTCGTTGGCTGGTTTGCCGGTACGTTTGTTTTCTAATTGGCGAGCAATCAATACAGAACGTGTATTTTCTTCAGGAGAAATCAAGATGAAAATCGAGATCTTCGGACCCGGGTGCGTTCGATGTAAAGAAACGGAAAAAAATGTGCGTGAGGCGCTGTCGGCATTGGGAATGGAGGCGGAGGTGATCAAGGTGGAGGACATCCGACAGTACGCTGCCCGAGGTGTAGTGTTCACTCCAGCTGTTGCGATTGATGGGGAGCTAAAGTGCGCGGGGAGGATTCCCTCAACGGCGGAGATTGAAGGCTGGCTGAAGGAACTTGTCGCGCAGAAGTAGACACAGTCTTAGCGTGAAGGAGCTGAATCCTTTTCCTTTGGTAGGGAGAGACAGAAAGTTTTCTCTATCCTCTTCCTTATCTCATCCCTCGCCTTCCTAAACGCCTCAAGCTGCATCTCTTCTGTTCCCCGAACTCCTACCGGATCTTCGATACTCCAATGCAGCATCTCCTTTGCACCGGCGAAGAACGGGCAGATCTCCTTCGCATTGTCACAGACTGTGATGACGTAATCAAAGGATTGAGTCACAAACTCGTCGAGTGATTTTGAGTACTGGCTCGAGATGTCGATTCCGATTTCCTTCATCACTTCGATCGCTTGAGGTCGCACGAGCGACGGGTGAGTTCCAGCGCTGTGTACTTCGTACTCGTTCCCGCCCATAGCCCTCAGCAATCCTTCCGCCATCTGGCTTCGGGCAGAGTTTCCGGTGCAGATGAATAAGACCCTCTTCATGCTTCCTCTCCTTATGGAATCACCGATACACCAGCGCAATCTATTCAATTCTTTCCCTCCAATCAATAGCAATGGCGGAATTTACAATTTCTTAACACTACGGTAATCATCACTTAAAGAAAGATCGCTACCTTTTGGCAAAAAGGACCACACCCACCATAAGAGGGACACGACTATGAAGCAAATGCTATCGACTCTTCTCTTCCTTTGCTCTTCTCTTGCGAACGTGGGCGTTGCGCAAGAGAAGCTAGCGAAGAACGAGGATTCCACTGATGTCAGACATGAGCTGGAGGTCTCCGGGGGCAGCTTGCCTACCAAAGCAGAGTTTGACGTACTGAAGGAAGAACTCGAGAACCTCAAAGGCAAACTCGACGGCCTCGATGAGAGCTACATAGAGACAAAAGGGACGGTTGATGCCCTGAAGAAGATCAAAGTCTCGGGTTACATCCAGGCTCAATATCAGTCGGCGGAGACTGCAGGCGAAGCTACAGTTGCCGGTGGAAACTTCCCCTCAAATGTGAAGCAGCGGTTTGCTCTCCGCCGTGGACGCTTGAAGGCGAACTACGACAACGACCTAACACAGTATGTGCTCCAAATCGATGTGACACAGAATGGGGTCGGCATCAAAGATGCGTATGCCTCGTTTCGAGAGCCATGGCTGCGGATCTTTGGTGTGACGGCAGGTGTTTTCAACCGCCCCTTCGGGTTCGAGATCCCGTTCTCCTCGAGCGGTCGAGAGAGCCCAGAGCGCTCACGAATCTGCCAGACGTTGTTGCCCGGAGAGCGAGACCTTGGTGCGATGCTCGAGATTATGGCAGAGAGCGGGTCCCTTAGTTGGTTCAATTTCAAAGGGGGATTTTTTAATGGGTCGGGTTCGACCGCAAACGACTACGACAGTCACAAGGACTTCATCGGCCGGCTCGGTGCTCAGGTGACAGTCCCTGAGCGTGGCTTTGCAATTGACTTTGGGGGTTCGGCGTATCTGGGGGGAGTGCGTCAGCCGGGACCTGTGGTGTACAAGAATGTGGGAATGCATGGGTCCGGTTTTAAAATCTTCCTGAAGGACTCGTCCTCCACAAACACTGGAGCGAGCGCCGATCGAAACTACATTGGAGTAGATGCACAACTGTACTATGATCTTCGGACGTTAGGAGGTCTCACGATCCGAGGCGAATACATCACAGGCGAACAAACAGGGGCGTTTTCTTCCAGCACAAGCCCGAGCTCCCAGCCAACGGAGATTGTGACTCGGAACTTCAATGGTGGCTATTTCTACTGCGTGCAGAACATTGGCCTCTCAAACCAATTCGTCTTCAAGTACGATTGGTATGATCCGAACACTGATGCGGGTGCAAGCGACATCGGCAGGCCCGGCAGTAACTTCGGGCTTGGAGATATCAAGCACCAGACGTTTGGAGTTGGGTGGATCTATCACTGGGATGCGAATGTGAAGCTCACAGCATACTACGATATTGTGAAGAACGAGGAGATCAATTCCGCTGCGGCGGGTAGTCTCGCCCCATTCAAAACTGACGTGAAGGATAATGTCCTCACGCTGAGAGTTCAATACAAATTCTAAGGCAATCTCAACCAACTAAGGAGAACTGAAGATGAAAAGGATGATCTTTCTTCCACTCGCCCCTGTAATCATTTCGTCTGCTGCTTTCATCGGGATGATTTTTCAATCCGGGAATATCACGGTTAAAGGCTCAGACACGATGGTGATCCTCGGGCAGCGATGGGCAGAGGTTTACATGTCAAAGCATCCGGGCATCACGATTCAAGTCACAGGCGGAGGCTCAGGGACCGGAATCGCTGCCCTCATCAACGGAACGACGGACATCGCAAACTCATCCCGCCCAATGAAGAAAAGCGAGGTCGACAAACTGAAGGCACGCTATGCGACACTCGGTGTCGAGATTCCGTGTGCGAAGGATGGACTTGCAGTCTATTTGAATGAGTCGAATCCCGTTTCTGAACTCACCGTCCAGCAGATCAAAGGCATCTACACAGGGAAAATCACGAACTGGAAGGAAGTCGGAGGAAAAGACGCTCGGATCATCCTCTACAGCCGCGAGAATAACTCCGGAACCTATGTTTACTTCAAGGATAACGTCCTGAAAGGGGCGGATTTTGCGTCGAGTGCTCAGACGATGCCCGGAACTGCGGCGGTCGTGAACGCTGTCGGGAAGGATGTAAACGGCATCGGCTACGGAGGCGCGGCCTACGGGAAGCGGATTAAGTTCGTTAAAGTCAAGAAAGATGATAAATCACCCGGCGTCGAACCGGACGCCCAGACGGTCGCGAGTGGCGAATATCCAATCAGTCGCTACCTGTACATGTACACGCGAAGCAAGCCCACGGGAGCCGTGAAGGAATACGTCGACTGGATTCTCGGACCGGAAGGCCAAGAGGTCGTGATGAAAGTGGGTTACTTCCCAGTGCGTGACTTTTCGACGTCAGGACAGAATTGAGAAGGCTTCAGGTTCAACGTCTGTGAAATATCTTCCAAAGTTCCGACAGACAATGGAAAAAGGTGTGAGGGAATAATCTACTGGAATGAATGATTTGAACACACGAGTATACTTGCCAACTCGAGCTGGCTCTCTCGAACGTCCCGAGACAGACTCGTCGGCACAGGGGAATTTGCCACAAACAAAGCTTCTATCCCGGGCTACCCTTCGATCCCCAAAGCCTTCTTTGAAAAAAAAGTTGCGTTTGAGTGAATTCCTCGCTGAGCAAATCATTCGAGCGGTTGCTTTCCTCTCGCTTGCGGTGATCTGCCTCCTCTTCATCTTCGTGTTCGGTGAGGCAATACCAATCCTTACGGGTGAGCTGAGCCCGGGCGTGGCGACTTCCGGCACAGTCGAACACGAGGGACCAGAGACTTATGGAATGCCAGCGGACGAGATGACTGCAGGGCCAGCCGAAGCCGGAAAGGCTCAATCTCTTTCACTCGAGACGTCGGGCCACGAAGGGGAAGCGACATGGGGGAGCCTAACGTCACGGACTTGGCAGCCGGTCTCTGCCGAACCTAAGTACGGATTGGTTCCTCTCGTATCGGGGACCTTGCGCGTGACGGTAGTCGCTGTCATCATCGCAGGGCCAATCGGTATCCTTGCGGCAATTTTCACTGCGGTCTTTGCGCCACGATGGGCGCGTGAGATCTTGAAGCCATTCATCGAGATCCTTGCCGGATTTCCCTCTGTTGTCGTCGGTTTCTTTGCCCTCATCACGCTCGCGACAGTCCTACAGGACTTCACGGGGTCAACTTATCGGCTGAATGCCTTCGTTGGAGGTCTGGCTCTCTCGCTTGCAGTTATTCCGATTGTTTTCACGGTCACTGAGGATGCTCTGGGCAATGTTCCAAAGGAATTCACGGAGGCAAGCCTCGCACTCGGGGCCAGTCGCTGGCAAACTGCTTTCTTTGTGATTCTGCCTGCAGCGACACCGGGAGTCTTCGCCGCACTCTTGCTTGGAATTGGCAGAGCCTTTGGCGAGACCATGATTGTCCTCATGGCGACGGGAAATGCGGCAACCTTTTCCGGGAACATCTTTGAATCCGTCCGCACTCTGACAGCCACCATCGGAGCAGAAATGGCAGAGGTGGTCTTCGGAGAAACCCACTACAGTGTTCTCTTCCTCATAGGATCGTTGTTGTTTCTGTTTACCTTTACCCTCAATGCTTTCGCTGAGTTCTACGTCCGCGGGAAACTGCTGAAACGGTTTCAAGGAGTAAGCAGATGAAGAAGTCAAAGGTCGTGGGAGTCGGTGCCGTCTCGATAACGGGGCTTGCAGCCTTCAGCATCGTGCTGATCGTTCTCGTCATCATGCTGGATATCATCATTGGCGGACATGAAAGGTTGACGTGGGAGTTTCTCACGCAAACGCCAACGGAAGGAATGACCGAGGGAGGTATTTTTCCGGCAATCGTTGGGACAGCACTTCTCGTTATCATCATGTCGATTGCAGGAGTTCCCGTTGGGACAATTACAGCCATCTACCTGACGGAGTATGCAAGCGAGCGGTCGATTCTTGCACGTGTGATCCGATTTGCGGTCAAGACATTGGCAGGCGTCCCGGCGATTGTCTTCGGTCTCTTTGGTCTCGGTTTCTTCATACAGTTTGTCGGCGGCGGGATCGACAAAGTTCTCACGGCCGGAGCGACGTTGAAATGGGGCCAGCCAAACCTTCTTTGGGCAAGCATGACGATGGCGCTCCTGACACTCCCCGTCGTGATCGTCTCGGTCGAGGAGGCCATCAAGGCCGTTCCGCGGGAGCTGCGCGAGGCGAGCTATGCTCTCGGCGCTACACGCTGGCAGACGGTTCGGAAGATCATTATTCGCGGCTCGATGACGGGGATCCTGACGGGTGGGATCCTCGCCGTCAGTCGCGGTGCAGGGGAAGTGGCGCCGATTCTTTTTACTGGCGGTGCGTACTTCCTCCCACGCTTGCCAAGTTCTCTTTCAGATCAGTTCATGGAGCTTGGGTACCACATCTATATCATGACAACGCAATCGGTTGATGTTGAAGCGACACGCCCAATCCAGTATGCGACAACCCTTGTGCTATTGCTTTTAACTTTTATGCTGAATTTCTCGGCGATCTACTTACGGCATCGCGTACGTGCCAGCAGGCTTCGTTAGGCGAGGAAGCAGATGGAAAAAGCAGTAAAAATCCGTACCTTTGGGTTGAGTCTTTTCTACGGTCTGAAGCAGGCTCTGAAGGATATCACGCTCGAGATCCCGGCCAACCATGTCACTGCGCTCATCGGCCCATCGGGCTGTGGTAAGAGCACGTTTCTCCGGACCCTGAATCGGATGAACGACTTGATTGACGGCGTTAGGACTGAGGGAAGAGTCGAGATCGATGGAACTCCGATCTATGAGAACGGGATCGATGTTGTCGAACTTCGGAAGAAGGTCGGGATGATTTTCCAGAAGTCGAATCCCTTTCCCAAAACGATCTACGACAACGTTGCCTACGGGCCAAGGATCAACGGAATTCGAGACAGGAAAGCTCTGGATGAAATCGTTGAGCGCTCGTTGATTCGGGCTGCACTCTGGGAAGAAGTAAAGGACGAACTCCGCAGCAGTGCCCTTGCCCTTTCTGGCGGTCAGCATCAGCGATTGTGCATAGCTCGTGCCCTCGACGTTGATCAATAAATTCTCCTGATGGACGAGCCTGCAAGCGCACT
>JBBIJH010000036.1:0-13211 GCA_037446075.1 Ignavibacteriales bacterium | reverse complement strand
CGGCAAAAATAGAGGAATTGATCTACGAGTTGAAACAGAACTATACAATTGTTATCGTTACTCATAACATGCAGCAGGCGGCGCGCGTAAGTGACTACACGGCCTTTTTCTACCTTGGCGAGCTGATCGAGTACGATGAGACGAAGCGGCTATTCACTTCACCGGCAAAGAAACAGACGGAGGATTATATTACGGGAAGGTTTGGATGAGAAAAAGAATTCAGAGGTCAGAATAAAGAAGCCAGAGTTAGATTTTCGAGCAGGCCGGATAACGAGTAACCGAAAGCGTATAACCCGTAGCAGGATTTTGCAAGGCCATGCAGCGACACTTTGAAAAAGAACTCGAGAGCTTGAAGACGAGTCTCATTAAGATGGCGAGTCTTGTGGAGGAATCCATCGGGCTATCCATTCGTGCACTTCTCGATCAAGATCCAGAGCTTGCGAAAAAGGTGATCGAAGGGGACGGGCGAATTAATTCGCTTGAGCTCGAAATAGACAATTCGATCGTCGATCTCCTCGCGTTGCAGCAACCGGTGGCCATTGACCTCCGACTTATCCTTGCTGCGGCGAAAATCAATAACGATTTAGAGCGGATCGGCGATCATGCCGTGAACATTGCTGAATCGGCGCTTGCGGTGTGCGAGACACGTCCCAAAGAGCCACTCCTTGATCTTCCAAGGATGGCAGAACTTACCCAGAAGATGCTTCGGAATGCTCTGGATAGCTTTATCCACAATGACCCACAGATGAGCAAGTCGATTCTCACCGCGGACGACATCGTCGACGAGCTGAACCGAAAGATGGCCCGAGAGGTGATCGATCTGATGCGAAAGGATCCGTCCCTGATCGATGGAGGTCTTCAGCTTGTGCGTGTGAGCCGAAACCTCGAACGTGTCGCCGACCTTGCAACGAACATCGCTGAAGAAGTGATCTTCATTGGAGAGGCGCGCGTCGTGAAGCACCACGCGCTGGAGGAGCGGCTAGCGAAGTCGAAGGAGGAAAAAGGCGCCGACTAACATGAGGACCGAGGAGAAAAGGAAACCAGTCGCCGGCGAAACTGCCGTCCAGAGAATTCCCACGAGAGTGCTCGAAAGAAAATCCCCGAGACCATTGACGGTTGCAAGCGCACCGTAGCCCGTCCCTCGAAGATCTTCTGGTAATAACTCCGCCGCGAATGCCCTTTCCAGTGCATCCTCGATGGCGATATACAGTCCTCCGGCAAAGAATACAAACGTAAGGAATACATACGAGGCGATGGGAAGAGCCAGGCTCAACGACATGAGCGCGGCGAGAAAGTAACCGGCAACGAGGATCCTTTTCTTTCCGATCCTATCGGCAATCGCTCCCATCGGATACGACGCGCCCGCGTAGATGATATTGTGGAGGACGTAAAGGGAGATCGCAAGTTCCCCTGTGGTCGAGGGATCCGACGGCGTGAGCACCTGTGTCGCACGGAGGATGAGCATCGTGTGAGCAAAATCCCCGGCCCCAAAAACCCCAACCGCGACAAGAAAGAGCTTGTACTTTGCCGGAAGATTTCTGAGACTTGCTCTGAATGTCAGACTCGGATTTGGAGAGCGGAACTTCGCCCTCACAAGAAATGCAAACGTCAGCGTCGCGAGCATGCCCGGGATAAGCGTCAGGAGGAAGACCTGTCGGTAGCTGAGGAACGTCACCAGCCAGAGCGCCGCAAGTGGTCCAAGGACGGCCCCGAGGGTATCGAGCGCGCGCTCGAAGCCGAACGTTTTTCCGTACGCTTCGGGCAGCGTGGACTCCGTCAGTATTGTGTCTCGGACAGGATTTCTGATTCCTCGTCCAAACCATCCAACCACCCGACCGATGAGTACATGTCCCCAGGATGTCGCTAGTGCGAACGATGCTTTGGCAATTCCGGTGAGGAAGTAGCCGGTGACAGCAATGGGCTTCCGGATACCCGATTTGTCGCTAAAGTAGCCAGCGCCCATCTTTGCGAAGCTGGAGATGGCATCGGCCACCCCTTCAATGATACCGAGCGCTGACGGTGGTGCCCCCAGGGACGCAAGGAAGACGGGCAGGATCGTCGTCGCCGTCTCGTGAGAGAGATCACTGAAGAGGCTCGTGGTTCCAATGCCAACGACGTTGCGGTTGAGCCAGCGCCTCGTTCCGACCGCTCCGTTAGTCGTGGATGCACGTAGCTTTTTCATATCCTTGTCGAAGGGTGGGAGTAAATTACTCTTACACTTCCTCGTAAGTCGCGCTGGCAGTCACCAATCCATCAATTTCTTTATCCCACCTCGTCGGGTCTCCTCTCCATAGATTTCTTAGCGATCTCCTTTCCAAGCGATCCTCGTTTGCTGAATGCAACGGCGATGCCAAGGAGGATTAGACAGAGGATAATGACGGCTGCGCGAACCGTCCCTGTGATCTCGCGAATGGCAAACGGTGCAACGAGAATGCTTACGAGGTTCATCACCTTGATCAGAGGGTTCAACGATGGTCCGGCCGTATCCTTGAACGGATCACCGACGGTATCACCGGTGACGGCGGCCTTGTGTTCATGTGATCCTTTCCCTCCGAGAAACCCATCCTCAATCTTCTTCTTCGCGTTGTCCCACATCGCACCCGTATTTGCCATGAAGACCGCGAGTAATTGTCCGGTGAGAATTGCCCCAGCCAGAAAGCCTCCGACAGCTGCAGCTCCAAGGGCGAATGAGACTAGTATCGGTGTGAAGATACCAAGAATCCCGGGCCCGATGAGCTCCTTCTGCGCCGTGGCTGTTACAATACTGACGCAACGCCCGTAATCCGGCTTCTCCTTCCATTCCATGATACCGGGTCTCTCGCGAAATTGACGTCGCACCTCTTCAACCACCTGATGAGCCGACCTCCCGACGGCTTTGAGTGCGAATGACGAGAAGAGAAACGGTACAGCCCCACCGATCAACAAACCAACGAACACTTCTGGAATATTCACCTGGATACCGATGTTAAGCAGTTTCGCCTCATCAATGAAGGACTTGAAGAGCGAGATGGCTGCGATGACCGCTGTTGCGATAGCCAGGCCCTTTGTCAACGCCTTTGTGGTATTGCCGATCGCATCGAGCCAAGCAAGATTTCGTCCGACGTCGTGCGATTGTGCCGTAACGCCTGCCATCTCAAAGATACCGTGGGCGTTGTCCGTAATCGGTCCATAGGTATCCATTGCAAGGACGAATCCGGTCGATGTTAAGAGTCCAAGGCCAGCAAGAGCAATGCCATACGCTGCAAGTGCTGGGCTACCCGCAAAGATTACCAATGAGGCGATAATCGTCCCACCAATCGCAACGATCGCCCAGACTGAGCTTTCCATTCCGCTTCCCATGCCAGTGAGAAGCATCGTTGCCGCTCCCGTTTTGGTTGAAATAGCTGTCTCCGTGACTGTGGTCTTGTCGGGATGCGTAAAAGTATTTGTGATCCAGAGCGTCACCAAGGCGAGCACAATCCCCATTGTGGTGGCAAGGAAGAATCGCAAATCCGGCGATCCCGTTACGGGGTCGATGAGGTAGAAGTAGGTAAGGAGGGCAAATCCAACAATCGAGGCTATGCCGGAGAGCCAGTAACCGAGGGCGATCGGACGCATGGGATCTTTCTCGATGTCACCCCGCATCCGAACACTCCATACACCGATGATCGAAGAAAAAACTCCGAGCGCACGTACCAGCAAAGGATAAAGGATCAACTTGAGAGCGAACGAAGATGAATGTGGCCCGTAATAACTACGGAATGCTGGATCAAAGAGCACTGCTGCAGCGAGAATGATCGCAGCTACCAGCGTGACCTCATAACTCTCAAAGACATCGGCAGCCATTCCTGCACAATCGCCCACATTATCTCCCACATTGTCAGCAATGACTCCCGCATTGCGCGGATCGTCTTCAGGGATTCCTTTCTCGACCTTTCCAATCAGATCGGCGCCTACATCGGCCGCTTTGGTATAGATGCCGCCGCCGATGCGCATGAAGAGCGCTGCGAGCGAGCCTCCGAAACCAAAGCCCACCAGCACTTTCATCGCATCCTCTTGAAAGGCTAAGAAGATGATCGTAGCTCCGAGCAAGCCGAACCCGACAGTGAACATCCCCGAGACAGCACCAGCCCGGAAGGCCAGCTGAAAGGCTTTCGGAAAACTCGATCGCGCCAGGTTTGCTGCGCGGACATTGCCCTTTACTGCCAACCACATTCCTACGAAACCGGCTCCATATGATGCCATAACACCCATCAAGAACGCACCTGCGATGCCCACTGGAAATCTCCAGTCAGGGTAGACGTTCTGATAAACGAAGAAAAGCAAGACCGTGATGCCAACAACGAACCAGATCATCGTTCGAAATTGCCGGCCCAGGTACGCCATAGCCCCTTCTTCAATCGCCTTGGCTACCTCGGTCATCCTAGCGGGACCGGGATCCTGGCGTAGGACCTTCCTGACCAAGTAGTAACCGTAACCCAGGGCGGCGAGAGCTGATATCAGCACCGCCCAAAGGATCAACCATTCGGTTGGCCCCAGTGCGGGAAGTGTAATTTCATTTTCAGATTGAGCAAGGGCAGTCTCGCTCCACCCAGTGAGCGCTAGAAAACCCGATAGATGCAGAGTCAACTTTCTTCCTGTCATAGAAGACCTGATAATGATTGTGGTTGAGGAGTAGGAAATTGCCGGACAAGAAAAGCGCTAGAGCATGGGATCGGAATGCTGGGTTGACCTCCTTGTCGTCCATTTCAGTTCATGGTCTCGATCCACCGGGATACGTTAAGAATACCCAGTCAAGTTCTAAACTCATTCAGAACACGAAGAAAGTCCTCAATCCAAGAGTCGATTTCCTTCTGGAGTGTAAGGGGGATCCTTCCATATCCAACCAAGTTTCTTGACCTTGTATCTTCAAGCAGTGTCCAGAGAAGCGTGAGCTTAGCATGCATAATCTGATCCTCGGTGAAGGTCTGTTTCTCAAGGTGGAAGGCATCGACAAACTGGCTCAGCTTTGCCTTGAGTTTTTCAGCTGCTTGGAGTGCCCGAGCTCTCTCCTCTCTCGTGTAGCTCGCCTGTACTTTCGAAGTGATTGCTTCCCTTTCATCCCTTCTCATCAACACGATGATCTCCTCGGCAGCCTCTTCGATATGTTGCGCGAGGACTTTGAGTACTCGGTGATAGTTTTCGGGGAGCTTAGGCTCACGCTTGGTCATCATGCGCGTTTGACTTTTTGTGAGGGAGGTGCCTTCCGTGACCTGACTGGTCGTACGTCATGAACGAGAGTCCTGCGTTCCTTCACACCCTCGGTAAATGGACTTAGATTTCAGTTCCGTCATCGGTCGCGAAGCATCACATTCACCTTGATAATTTTGTCAAGGGGGATGTAGTGCAACTCTTTGGCATCATAATAATTAAGAATGAGAAAATCATCAGTGACATCCTCGATGACCGAAATTGATCGCTCCAGGGGCATTTTCGGCAGTATCTCGATCGCCGCGTACCGGAGCAACTGCGACTCTTAGTTGTTCAACATCGCCCGCTTGCCCCGGTACTTTAAGAGCAATTCTTTCAGCGTCTTCATCGTTTTCGGCCCTTTGTCGGGATCGGGTTTAACTGCTCTTCCGCAATATCCAATTTTTTCAGGTCTTCTTCCAGCATCCCCAGAATTTCCTCTGCTGACAAGACCTCAGCCGGCAGCCACTGAAGATAATCCGTCCACATTCTCCTGCTGAACGCGCGAATATCTCGCTTCACTTCCACGATCGGTGTGATGACTTCTTTTATCTCAAATTTGATGGGTGTCCGCAACTCTGAGCTGAGAAACAGCGCAGCAGTTTTCGCTTGTCTCAAAAGGACTGTCAGCCTTTCGTCGGACGCATCTGCTTCTTCCAATTCTTCGGCGTGTTTCAAAAGCGTCCTCAAGCTCGCGAGCAATGCTACCACCTCTCTGTTCTTCCGGCGTTCCGCGACTTCTTGGATATTCTCAATAGCAAAGAGGATCTTTTCTCTCGCGCGCCCCCATTCGTCCTTCATCGCACTTCCCGTAGCAAAAGATTCGATCTCACCTCAGCGAGGAGGTTCTCCACTCCCGCAAGGTCGTCCAATTGAGAGTTCAGAAGATTCCGAAGCTCGCTTTCGCTGGACGTCCTCTGCTTTGCCCAACCGAGGAAATCCTGATTCAGTTGATCTCCTCCCGGATGTTTCTTGCTCCGGATGTTTTCGGTCGGCGCTTCTACCTCCCGGTGCTCAAACTGGAGAACGAGATTTAAATCCGTGAGGATCATCAGGGCGTCGAGACTCCTGTCCCGGAGGATGCTGTTGATGATCCCCTCCGATGGAGCGCTTCGGGCGATGCGATCTCCAAGGTTCTCCAGTGTTTTTCTTAGCTTATCGCACCGCCGGAGGGTCCCGCAGTCACCTCGACGTTGGGCAACCACTTCGAGAATCTCGAGAGCCTTCGGAAGAACAGATGCTGATTTCAAGGATTCTTTTGCCATCCTGACTTCTCTTTCGCCTTCGCTTCTACCTCTCGCATGAGTCGCCTCAAGGCTCTTCGCGCGGTCTGCTCGAAATAGAGGGGGAGCCTCTCGAGTTGAAGAATGCTTTCGATCTCTTCGATGAGAGATTTCCCTTCGATCGCTGCGAGTGTCCTGATGATACCCCCGATGAGGTACGGATCATTTGTCTCGTAGAGGAGGGCCTGTAATGATGGGACAGCCCTTTGGTTCCTCAGCTGTCCAAGAATCTCAACTGCACGCATTCGCGTTTCCTGTTCAGGATGACGGAGTGCGCGGTGCAGCTTTTCCTCGTATGGTGATGCATCAAGGGATTTGATATCCACGCCGCAGTGAGGACAACGACTGCAGCCTTGAGGGACCTCTTTCCAGCAATTTGGGCAGAAGTATTTCATGCGTTTATTCGGTGCTTTAGAATCCTACGCCGCGGTGTCCTACAAGTTTCTCGACTGCACGGGGGACAGCACTCCGTTCGTTGTTGGAAGGATCGAGCCATGCCCTCGAAATCAATTTCTTCAGGCTTCGGCCCAGGCTCTTCAGCTGCCTCCTATGTGACTCATAAAGGAATTTCTTCGCCTCAGACGAGGGAGTTCTCGCCGACGTCGATTCGAGATGAGGCAGGCAAAGGCCATTCGAATGTTCATATACAGCCCGAAAGGCATCCTTCTCTAGCAAGCAGATAAATTTCTCACTGAGCTGCGTCTCGTGACAGGATGTCCCCTCGCAGACAACGCAGCCTGCCTGAAGCAGAACTTTGTCCCCCAGAGAGCGGACAATCAGCGCTTCAAGGAATAAGGCATTCGTCTTCTCGCTGGCGAGTTTGCGAAATCGGCGGAAATGGAATGGACAAAACCCGCCAGCAGCGACAACTTGTTCCCGGACCTCCTTCCGTTCCGTGATCTCAAACTGGAGATGCGCGAGGAGGTCGTATTCGAGATCTTCGACCACTCCGCAAATCGGGCAGCGGTTCTCTTCCTTCATCTTGCTGAGGATAAGATCCTCATAGTCCATCGTAGACATCGCCTTTCTTCAGGCGCAAGTATTTCTTTTTCATCTTATCGCCGATATCAATTGCATAGAGCACCGTCACCGCCGTGTTATCGCCGAGGTTTGGACACGACGAAGATACTTTGTTCGCATGTCTCGGATCGCCGCGCAGCTCTTCTTCAAGGTGGCGATCAAGCTCGGCATGGGTGCGGAAAATGCTGTTGCAGCGGCGGCATCTGAACTGAATCCCGCTCAGCCTCTCGATGGTGTAGGGGATACCGTTTCGCTTTCTAAATTTCACGGAGAGTTTTGGAACCATTGGTCACGTCCTCAATCGAAACTTTGTCGGAAACTTTTCGTTGACGGAAGCTCTTCAGTAATCGTCTTGCCTCGAGGCACCTTCGTAAGGCGAGATGTTGACAAATGAGTCTAGTGCTTGCTGTAAATCTTGGTCGTATCTGCAAACCATCCTCCGGAGAGGGATTATTTTCTCTG
Source organism: Ignavibacteriales bacterium (assembly GCA_037446075.1). Lineage (GTDB taxonomy): Bacteria > Bacteroidota > Ignavibacteria > UBA10030 > JAHEZR01 > JBBIJH01. The sequence goes on along the minus strand of JBBIJH010000036.1, from coordinate 5,238 downwards.
GACAATACGATCTCGCTTGAATACTGAACTTCAGAGATTTTCCATATCGGATGTTTTCCTTCTTGTGCCGAAGGCGTGGCGCCGCGATCGGTTTCAGGCGAAGATTTGCAAGGAAAGGGGAGGGCATGCAAGACCATCCGATGGTGTCTCAGGAGATACCGAGAAAAAAATTGATTGCGTTTTGCCACGAGGTACTTTGTTCAGTGTTCATCGGTTCGTGTGTAAAGCGATAGTCGTGCTTCCGAATAAACTCCTTGAGATCCTTGAGAATCGCCCGAAGTTTTCTTAGCTGCATCGAGAGGAGGATGTTGTTTGCCGATGGGCTGCTCTCGAGTGCAGCGAGCTTGCTCCAATGTACGAAGCAGAGCGGGGCGGATTCCTCGAGGGCGGACTGGAATTCAGCGTCCTCAAGATGATCGAAGGTGAGACGGAGGTAGCCTTCTTCAGTTTTCTCTTCATGCAAACAAACCGGGCATTTCTTCGAGGACTGCACTCGTTTCGCAGCTTTCTTGAAATCCTCGAGGACTCTTGAGAGCAGATCCTCATAGATAATGGCCATGGCGAGTCGATCTCCAAGTTCGATCGCCTCTCGGGTGTGTCGGAGACAAAAGCCTCGAGACTGCCGGAGCGCATCCCTCACGCCCGAATCATTGACCCTCTCGTAAAGAAGCGACTCAAGATACAATCGACTCGCTTTCCGGAGCTTACTACAAATCGGGCATTCCTTCTGCCGGCACGCATCGAGAAGCTCATAGTACGGCGTAAACTTCTCGCGCGGCGTTCTCTGTCTTTTCACGTCGCCTTCTCCTCTCCGTGCTGTGTGTACTTGATGACCTCAACATCCGACAAGGCAACAAGGCATCCGCCTGTAACCATCGTGTCGAGAACTGCAAGAAGTTTCCTGATGCTCTCCTCCGTGTCGATGATCGTCACGAGAAGAGGGAGGTCGGTGGAGAGCGCGAGGAACTTCTGTTTGTGAAACCTCTTGTGAGCACCGTAGCCGAGGATGCCTCGGTACGCCGTGGCTCCGGCGATGTCCATCTCTCTCGCTTTCTTGATGATCGCTTCGTAGAGGGGCTCACCGTTGAACTCGTCATCCTCACCGATGTGGATGCGAAGCATTTTTGCTTTGCCTGTGAGCTTCATATGAACCTCCTGTAGAAAAATCTGCCGCTGATTTTAACCATGCTCAGCAAACGTCGGTGTCCTCCCCGTAAAGATCAACGCGATGGCGGAAGACAAAATGATGACGCTAATGAGGATGGAAAAATATTCTTGATTGGTAATCCCGTGTGTGAGGCCGTACGTTGATGCGATCGTCCCGAAGGTCAGGCGCGCGTTCATCAAGAAGGCGCCGTATCGTGTGTGTTCTTTCAAATACTTTTTCCCTGAGAAATATACTCCAAGATACTTTGCAGTGAACGCGATCGCGACGAGGATGAAGATCGCAAGCCAGTTCTCGAGTACAGCAGAAAACGAGAAGAGCAAGCCCGCTCGGAAGTAAAACGCGGGAACGAAAATGCTGAACGCGACCGCTCTCAATCGCTTGTCTGTTTCTTCCAGTTCTTTCATCAATTCAGAAACAAGAATCCCCATGACAAAGACCGCGAGTGATGCGTGGAGGTCTCCTTTTTCCGATAGGAAGGCAATTGCAAGGAGGATCACAAAGATAAACCGAAGCTTCACCTCAGAGGATGTCTCGCCGTACTTCTTCAAGAACTTCATGCTCGTGTACCGCAGTCCGATGATAGCAGAAATGAGGAGGATGACGACGACAACCGTCTTGATCCCAATCGAGGTAAAGACGACGAAGAGCGCAACGGTGATGAGAAAATCAGGCAGAAATGCGATGAGGAGAAGGGACTTCCCCAATTCCACCTTCAGCAATCCCGAGTCGCGGAGAACGGGGTAAACGATGGCGACGGAGGTGCTTGAAGAGGCAATCGCGATGAGGAGCAACTGGTCACGGCTCCACTCTCCTCTAAGAATTCCATAGAGGACCACTGCAGCGAAGGGCGCGAGGAATGAAAGTGAGCCGATCGTCGCTACCGGTTTCAAACGGCGGCGCAAGAATGCAACATCGATATCCGAGCCAGCAAGGAAGATGAGGAGAAGCGAGCCAAACTCCGCGAAATGCACGAGCCACTCGGTCGGCCGCACGCCAAGATAGTTGCCCGCAATTGCACCTGCAGCGATCTCGAGGATAGCGACCGTGATTCCCAGCCTGACACTCAGAAGGGCGGCGACGAGGACTGCCAGCCCCATGATGAGATTGTCCATCGGGGACCCCTTGATGATAAATCATGACCAACCGGAATACCGTCAGGTAGGGCTCTTAAAACTGAAAACTCCTACCCTTAACCGTGGATGGTTAAACGTAGGAGTTATCAATCCCCCAGGCTGCTGAGGAGATACTTGCGGCGAACTCCATCGCCAGAATGCCACTTTGAATCTAGACAAATTCGGGGAAAAAGTCAATTCCCCGCAGTCGAAAATTCATTCAAATTTGTTGATTTCCTTCAAGAAAAGGATTATATTCGTTTCACAGAATTTCGGACACCTGGCGTCCCGCGTTCTTTTATCTAAGGTGTTTCAGGAGAATTGCCATGATCAGAGTAACCTACTACGGCCACGCTGCTTTTCAGATTGAAGATCGGAACGGAAGAATTCTCATCGACCCATTCCTCAATGATAATCCGGTCTCACCTGTGAAGGCGAAGGATGTGAAGGCGGACTATATTGTGCTTTCGCATGGGCATGGAGATCATCTCGGTGACGCATTAGAGATTGCGAAGGCGGCCAACGCAACTATTATTGCAGTGAACGAGCTGGCAAATTACTGCGCGGAGAAAGGTGCTCGTGCACACAACATGCATATCGGTGGGAGTTACGTCTTTCCATTTGGGCGTGTGAAGTTTACGATCGCCCATCATGGATCTGTCTCACCCGACGGCGTTTACACAGGAAATCCCGCAGGCATTGTACTCACAGTCGATGGAAAGATCATTTACCATGCGGGCGACACAGGCCTCTTCTACGATATGAAGTTGATCGGTGAGTCAAACCCGCTTGATCTTGCTTTGCTGCCGATCGGGGACAACTACACGATGGGGATTGATGATGCAGTTCGCGCCGTGGAATTGCTTCGGCCAAGAGTGACGATCCCAATGCACTATAACACTTGGCCTGTGATCAGCGCCGACCCGATGGATTTCTTGAGAAAGATCGAGGCGAGGGGATTCAAAGGAGTGGTCCTGAGTCCCGGCGCGAGTTACGAGTTATAACCCGGCGGAGCCGGATTAGAATCGATCAGCAAGCCGTCTTGGGGCAGTAGTTCAGGGGGACTGATTGGGGAAGATCATCACGATTGCAAACCAGAAGGGAGGCGTTGGTAAGACTACCACCGCTGTGAACCTTTCTGCCTCCGTCGCGGTTGCTGAAAAGAGAACCCTCCTGATCGACGCCGACCCTCAGGCAAATGCAACAAGCGGCGTGGGAGGCGAAGCCCAGCCTGAGAAGACGACCTACGAAGTGCTCATCGCCGGCCTTGATCCCAAAGAGGCTATCATCCCGACGCAGATGCCTTATCTCTCGCTTCTTCCTTCTCATATCAATCTCGTAGGCGCGGAGGTTGAGATGGTCGAAGTGGAAGACCGCGAGAAGATGTTGAGGAACTCTATCTCGCAGCTTCGGAACGACTACGATTACATCTTTATTGATTGTCCCCCATCCTTGGGTTTGCTCACGATCAACGCGCTAACGGCAGCAGATGCCGTTCTGATTCCCGTGCAGTGTGAATACTACGCTCTCGAAGGGCTTGGTCAGCTTCTCAACACGATTAATCTTGTGAAGAAGCACCTCAACGAGAAGCTTGATGTGGAGGGTGTCTTACTCACGATGTACGACAGTCGCCTCCGGCTGTCCAATCAAATCGTAGAGGAAGTGAAGAAGTACTTCGGCGAGAAAGTCTATGCGACCGTGATCGCCCGGAATGTTCGACTGAGCGAGGCTCCGAGTTTCGGTAAGCCGATTCTCCTGTACGACGCCGTCTCCACCGGCGCACGAAACTACATGGCGCTTGCTCAGGAATTCCTCAAGCGCAACAACCATCTTTCATAACTATCATCACTATCATCGGATTGAACCATGTCAACCAAGAGTCGAGGAGTTCTCGGAAAAGGGTTGAACGCACTCATCCCCAAGGCGGTGCCGGCGCAAGTCGTGTTGCACAAAGAGCACGAGCACCCGGTCGCAAGCACCAAGGAACCCGATCATGGCATGATCTCGGAGATCGAGATCGATAGGATCGAGCCAAATCCATATCAGCCGCGCCAGGACTTCGACGCTCAGGCGCTTGATGAGCTGAGACAGTCCATCGCCCGGAAAGGACTCGTGCAACCGGTCACGGTGCGTCGCAGTCGAGACGGAATGTACCAACTCATTTCTGGGGAGCGCCGTGTGCGTGCCGCTCGTGATGCTGGACTTACCCGCATCCCTGCGTACATCGTCGAGGTACATTCTGACGAGGAAATGCTCGAGCTTGCCCTGATCGAGAACCTCCAGCGTGAGCATCTGAATCCCATCGAAGTTGCAATCTCTTACCAGCGGCTACTGGACGAGTGTCATCTGACACAGGAGCAAGTTGGCCAGAGGATCGGAAAAGATCGGACGACCGTGACGAATTTTCTCCGTCTCCTTCGACTCCCGGCCCCGATTCAACAAAGCCTGAGGAAGGGGGAACTGACCGTGGGGCATGCAAGGGCGATGGTCAACCTTGCTGATGAGAAAACTCAACTGAGGGTATGGAAACGGACTGTGAAGCATGGACTTTCTGTCCGCGAAGTGGAAGAACTCGTGCGTCGGATCGGGACGACCGGGGCCGCGAAGACCAAGACTGTCCCCCCACAGGAGGTGGACACAGAGTCGCCCCCCGGTAATAACCTTGTCCTTGAGAACATTGCAGCCAGAATGCGGTATATCCTCGGCACAAAGGTGAAGATCTACCCTAAAGAAGACGCGAGAGGAGAAATCGTGATTGAGTATTATTCCGCCGATGACCTAGAGCGAATTGTAGATCTCTTTGGCATCATCGAGAAGAACGCGTAGGGATTCTTCAACATGGCCATTGAAGTTCTCCGGACGGACAGCGCCCCGGTTCCGATCGGGCCATACAGTCAAGGGATTGTCGCGGAAGGGAGATTCATCTTTTGTGCCGGCCAGGTTGCGATCGATCCGGAA
>JBBIJH010000035.1:0-20351 GCA_037446075.1 Ignavibacteriales bacterium | reverse complement strand
GAGTTTGACGTCTACTGGCCGGGATGTATCCTTTCTTGCATCGTCGTCGTCCTTGTTCTATTAACCGGTATCTGGTTTTTCCGGGGGTCGGAGCGCTCCTTTGCTGATTTTATTTAAGTGAGAGAAAGAGAAATGAGCGGGTACGCAATCAGGGTAGAAGGTCTCGGGAAGAAATACCTCATCGGCCATCGACAGCTTGATAGGCATCCGACATTTAAAGACTTTTTGACACGATCGACAAAGTCCCTTGCCCGAACGCTACGAAGTCCATTTGCCGGTACGTCGAACTTAACGCTTGAAGAACTATGGGCATTGAAGGAGATCTCATTCGAAGTACAGTCAGGTGAGCGCATCGGTATCATCGGACGGAACGGCGCGGGAAAATCAACGCTCCTGAAGATCCTTAGCCGGGTCACGGAGCCCACTGAGGGACGCATCTCATTGCGAGGGCGGGTGGCAAGTTTGCTCGAGGTGGGTACCGGGTTTCATCCAGAATTGACCGGTAGAGAAAACATCTATCTCAACGGAGCGATTCTTGGAATGAGGAAAGCGGAAATACAGAAGAAATTTGATGAGATCGTCGATTTCTCGGAGGTAGAAAAATTCCTGGATACCCCTGTCAAACGCTATTCCTCCGGGATGTATGTGAGACTCGCATTCGCGGTGGCAGCACACCTGGAGCCGGAGATCCTGATTGTTGATGAAGTCTTGGCCGTTGGTGATGCTGCCTTCCAGAGAAAATGTCTGGGCAAAATGGAGAACGTAGCGACGAAAGAGGGTCGGACAATCCTGTTCGTCAGCCATAATATGGCAGCTGTTCAGTCCTTGTGCCAAAGGGCACTGCGGTTGGAGGCCGGGAGACTGATCGAAGACGGGGAATCAAGAGAAGTAACTCAGCACTATCTGGAGTCCGCTAGCCCGGAGAGAGATCTTCCGCTTGATCAGAGGGCGGATCGGTCTGGGGACGGAAGTGTGAGGCTAACTTCTGTAACGATTGAGAGTAAAGACGATGATAAGGTGATTCGTCCTAGCAGCCGATTGCAAGTAACAATTGGATACCGCAGCCAGGCTCCTGTGCGTTTCCCTGATTTCCAGATCTTGGTCTACGATTATGAAAGTAGCCGCGGAATATTTCTACTCAGCAGTGATGCCTCCGGCGAGCTTCCGGAATCTCTGCCGCCGGAAGGATTCGTCACCTGTGTGACCGAACCAATCAATCTGACACCAGGACGTTGCTTTGTAAACCTAGCGGTCAAAAAAGGAAAAGCCCAAGCGGACTATATCCAGTATGCAAAATTTTTTGACGTAGTAGAAGAGAAGGGACAATACAGAACGAGCAAATATCCCCCGCGGCACTGGATGCTAACGGTGATAAAGCACAAATGGTCAACAGACGGGGAAGCGTAATGGGAGCGGAGCAGATACCGGTTCAAGAAATCAATTTCCATCCCATGTCATTTTGCGACAACGTGGGGAGGGTCTTTTCGTGGAGAGGGGAGCTGTATCGGGGGATTCGAGCGCCGTATGTTGCCTTCTACAGAAAGCTATTCGAAGATGGCATTGTTCGACGGTTAGTTGAGAAGAAATTCCTCGTGGGAACGGAGTTGACCGATCTGTCATTACCTGATTATCCCCTGGTTGTCAAACACCGCCAGCTCCCGTTTGTGTCGTATCCCAACGAATGGTGCCCGGAAATGCTCAAAGATGCAGGGTTGCTCATAATCGAGATGATGGCAGAACTTGCTCACCATGGTCTGACGCTGGAAGGAGTCAGCCCGTGGGACATGTTGTTTGATGACTGCCATCCAATGCTCGTCGACTTCTGCTCCATTATTCCAGAGAACCCAGAAATAGACACTACTCATAGCAAAATGTTTCTTGAAGACTTTCACCGCTATTTCGTTTACCCTCTTCAGATCACGGCTCAGGGATATGGAAGTGTCGCTCGATGGCTCCTGGCACAGTATGAGTATACAGAATTCCAGAAGTTTGCAGATTTCATGAGCTGCCGGGAACTTCGTCCAAAGATGAAAAAGTTATTGTCAGCCGCCGCAAAGAGGGTACCTCGACATCTACATCGTGCAGGAAGGATCGGGCTGAAAACCCTCAGAAGCGTTTGGCAAGAGCGCCATCGGGAGGAGAAGCTCCCCCGTCGGTTGCAACGGCTTCGCCAGGTACTCGAACATGTCCCCTTGCCGTCCTCAGGCCCAGCGGAGAGAGCAAATACCAAAAACTTTTCGTCCTCGTTTTCCCCTGCAGATCAAGCGACTCAAAAATATCTTGAGGTCAAGAAAGTCTTGTCTGAACTACGTCCTGACACTGTCTTGGATGTCCGATGTAACCGGGGCTCGTTTGTACACCTGGCTACACTCAATGGAAGCAGAGTGGTGGCGGTAGATGTGGACGATCGCAGGGTGGCCGAGTGTTATCGGTTTGCCCGCGCGAAAAACCTCCCCGTCTTACCCTTGGTTATGGACATCCGATACCCTTCCGCGGGTCAAGGCGTTGGAAATCGGGTGATCGCTCCTGCATCCCAACGGCTTGGTTGCAGTCTTGTCCTCGCACTCTCCCTGATCCATCAACTCGTATTTGATGAGCATCTGACTTTTGAGCAGATCGGAGAAGCGTTGGCAACGTTTACCACAAAATGGTTGCTGGTGGAGTTTGTTCCCTGGGAGGATCCAGGAATTGTCGGTAGACCTGCCGAGCCTCGTTTTCCTTACACCCTCGACAATTTTATCGATAGCCTGAAAAGAGGGTTTCGTCCTGTGGCGACTCTACCCTCTTCTCCCGGGGAGCGCGTGCTGATCCTTTTTGAGAGACGCTAGGAATGATCACACTTCGCCGAATTGAGCGGTCGATGTTTCAGGAGGTCTATCCTCTCCTCCTTGACCTGAACAATCCCTATCTGACGGAAACCGATTGGAAACGGATATTCGACTACCGATGGGATCGGGAAGAAGACTACTGCGGCTACGGATTATTCGATGGCAGAGAGATCGTTGGCTTCCTGGGATTGATTTTTAGCAAGAGGTGGATTGACAACCAAATGGAAAGTTTCTGCAATCTTACCAGCTGGATCGTGAGAGAAAAATATCGGGACCAGAGCTTGGCATTGATTCTCCCTGCCTTGAAGCTGAAAGACCACACCCTTACTGATCTGAGCGCATCGGACAAAGTCCTTCGCATCATGAAGCGATTGGGTTTCAGGGAACTGGAGTCCGAATTGAAAGTTCTTTTGCCCTATCCGCTCGCTCGTGGACCTAGTGATGTCCGGCTGACTCAAGAGCAGAACGAGATAGAGACTGTGCTTAAGGGGAACGATCTGAAGCTCTTTCGGGATCATGAAAACCTTACTTCCTGCAACCATTTGCTGCTCTATGGGCCGAATGGTTACTGCTATCTCATTTTCAGTACTGTGAAGAATCTAACGAAGTATTCGTATAATTACATCCACTATCTGAGTAACCCTATTCGGTTTCGGGAGTACCACGGTGTTATTCGATCGAAGATCATAAGCATCACGAAGATTCCATTCATTGTTGTCGATTCCAGGCTTGTCCGAAACGTTCATTTGCCGTTTAGCTACACGCTGTCCCTGGACCCGCCTCGGCTGTACAGATCCGCCCGTCTTGAACCGGAACAGATCGATAATCTTTACTCAGAACTTGTCTTGTTGAATTTCAGTACGATCTCAACTCCAGTTCCTACCGGCCGCCAGCTGTGGCACCGATTGGCGCAGCGTGTTTTGCTACAGAGCACCAGGAACAGGATCCGTGAGGCCCATGCTGAGGGGGGATAACGAAATACGCACTAAGATCCGGCGCTTTATCCTGGATCATTTTCCCGCAGCACGTTCGCAACCTCTGCTTGATGAGGATGCTCTGTTGGGAAGCCACATCGTTGATTCGATGGGAGTCCTAGAATTGGTCACGTTCATTGAGGCAGAATTCGGAATCACTGTCGAGGACGACGATCTTCTCCCGGATAACTTTCAGAGCATTAGTAGAGTAGCCGGTTTCGTCGAAACAAAGTCCGACAACCGACCGCTTCATCAAGATCAATGAATAGAAAGGATACCCAAGACCATGCCGCCTGAGAAACATCCACCTGTGGAGATGTTTGAAGAAAACTTCGACCTCCATGACGGGCTACTTACCCTCAAGGGTCCCCTAGTAGAGCTACGACGACAGCTTGATACATTGTTCCGCGAATGGGCCACAATCGTGGGGGCAGTGGAGTATTCCTTCCCTCCGGTAATGTCCGTCTCTTCACTTGCCAGTGCTGACTATTTCAGTTCTTTTCCTCACTTGGCAACTCTCGTCTCGCGCATAGACCCGAGCGAAGGAAGTGTAGAGCGGTTCGTCAGGTCAGCACGGCACCCTTCACTGGAACAAATTGGGAGAGAACATCTAGCGGCGGCACGGTATGTGCTGCCCTCTGCCGCCTGCTATGCAGTATACATCAATTTTCGTGGAAGGCAGCTGGAGGAAGATCTTTTCATCACCTTGCTCTCGCCCTGTTTCCGCCACGAGACGGGCTACGAAGCAGGCAGACGGCAATGGGCTTTCCACATGCGTGAGATCGTTTGCGTTGGTTCCGAAGGCTCGGTCCAGTATTTTCTGGACACCTATAGAGAGTTTTTAAAAGGGAAGATGCGGGAAGCAGGCCTGCCGTTCACAGTCGCGGAAGCTACGGATCCCTTCTTCGACAAGCGTGACCCTCGTCGGATAATCCAGCGGCTGGAGCCTTTGAAGCATGAGTTTCTCTTCAACGGTTCCTTGGCGATCGCCTCGGTAAACTTCCATCGAAATTTCTTTGGCGAGCGATTCCGCATTCGCGATCGAACCGGGATGGTAGCCTACTCAGGATGCGTGGCCTTCGGACTGGAACGGTGGCTTTTTGCGTGCACGCAGCAATTCGGGCCAGACTGGAGCCTCTGGCCTGCCCCCTTGAAACCCTCACCCTCCGCTGCGACGACCTGAGTCACGGGGAAAACACTGTGGATGTCGATACGCTCAACAAGCAATTCTACGAACGGCCCGATATCGCGGAGGCGTATTCGCATGACGCTTCTCTGTGGCCCGAAGAACAATTTATTTTTCACTTTGCTGCGGAACATATACGCGACAGGAACGTCCTGGATCTCGGGTGTGGGGGAGGACGCACCACTCGAACGCTTCAGCAGGAGACTCGCTACTATGTGGGGCTGGATTACTCAGAAAAGATGATTGAACTGTGCAGGCGAACGTGGCCTGATCTAACGTTTGTGCATGGCGATGCGAGTGATATGTACATGTTCGCCGCCGATCAGTTCGATTTCGTGCTTTTCTCTTTCAACGGCATAGACTGTAGCTCGCACAACAAGCGCTTGAAAACCCTCCGTGAAGTTTATCGAGTGCTGAAGCCTGGCGGGGTATTCGCCTTCTCCAGCCACAACCGAGACGACCGACGGATCGTAATGGCCATAGACTTCCGCAACTTCAGTATCAAAAACAATCTGCAGTACCTCCGTAGCTATATCAAGGTGAGAAAGCTTCAGGAAAGAAGGAACACGTACGTGATTCTCAGCGATCCCCTTGCTGGATTCGGGTGCCTTTCTTACTATATCCGAAAGGCGGATCAGGTGAACCAATTGACCGACGCAGGCTTTCAAGATATCCGTATCCTCAATCAGGCATGCTCGTTTGTAGATCCACTGAGTCCGGATTATAGGAGCAAATGGTTTCATTATCTGTGTTCAAAACCCTCAGCAGGGAGAGTGCAAATGGCTCATGACAGCACAATGCATGGGACCCACAGACGATGAGGAACAACTCCCCTGATGGCCCTTTTTTTCCAGAACGCCTATGAGTAGACTCAGCGAAGATATTTGCAAGGCTTTCGATCACATCTATTCGACGGATTTGGTGTATGTTCCGGATTGCTGGAAGCTCTGTGGAGACGCTCATTGCTGTAGCTTCTCACGCTACAAAGCAAAGTTCAGGCTGATCGCGCAGACCCACTCCCAAGAGCTTCCGCTGCTGCCGGGGAGTATGAGTTCCTAGAAAAACGGGGATGGCTGAAACAGTTCGGAGAGTTTGACCATAAAGTTATCGAATACTCCATCGGCGATGGCACCTTGCGCATCGAATCTATCGTGAGCCGTCGGCCAAACTGCGCTTGTGACCATGACAGCCGGCCTACGGTTTGCCGACTCTATCCACTCTTGCCAGTGTACGATATTGACGGTCACCTTCTAGGGACCGACAGCTTTGGTGTGTATGAGGAGTTGGAGGCACTCGACAGATTGACTCCAGCATGTCAGCTATCAAGCTTGCCCTTCCGTGAACTGGAGAAATTTCTCCTGATTGCGCATGAGATAGGAAGGATACCAAGCTTCTTGTACTACATCATGGCCTATCGACTGACGAAACTTCATGTCTTTTCCCGACTGAAGGAAGCACTAACCGGTTCCGGGGAGAGTGCCTTCGCTTTGTTTGAGAAAATGTTTATTCGGGGGCGGTTGATCAACCACGAGTACCTCAAACTCCAGCTTCGCTCACTAGCAAATCAATTCGCAGAGCGATACAAAGATCAATTTCGCCTGGAGAGAGAATGAGGCTTGAACTCGGTATGTCGATTCTCCGAATGCCGTGGTGTACATAGCGAGAGTGAGAACACCTCCCGCGCGGACAAAAAATTCCCATCCCTCGGGCATGGAGCAGGATGACCTTGGTCTCTGTTATCACCATCTTCTTAAATGAACAGGCTTTCATCCAAGAGGCAATAGAAAGCCTGTTGGCTCAGACGTATCAGGACTGGGAGCTCTTGTTAGTGGATGACGGTTCAACGGACGAGAGTGCGAACATCGCGCGAAGATACGCCCAGCAACAGCCAGAAAAGGTGCGCTACTTGGAACATGAGCGCCATCAAAATCGAGGAATGAGTGCGTCGCGCAATCTCGGTATTCGCCACGCGAAGGGGAACTACATCACGTTCCTAGACGCGGACGATCTCTACCTTCCCCGGAAACTGGAGCGGCAAGTCACCATCATGGAAGCACATCCTGAGGCAGCCTTCGTCTGTGGCCAGGCACAGTGGTGGTACGGTTGGACAGGAAATCCAGAGGACATCCAGCGCGACTTCCAGCAGCGGCTCGAGGTACCACTCAACAGGGTGGTAGAGCCACCGACACTGTTGATCCTTTTTTTGCGCAACGAGTGGGCTTCCCTGTGCGACATCTTGGTAAGACGTGAGGCGATACGGACGGTAGGAGGATATGAGGATTCCTTCCCCGGAATGTACGAGGATCAGGTTTTCCATGCGAAGTTATGTCTGAAATATCCCGCATTTGTCTCTAGTGAGTGCTGGTATCGATATCGGCAACACCCAAACGCCTGTACGACACTTTCGCATCAGGCGGGGCAGTATCCCTCCACTCGGAAAGTTTTCTTGGAGTGGCTTGAAGGATATCTGGCCAGGCAGGGCATGCAGCGCACCACGGTGTGGGAAATCCTGCAACATGAGATGTGGCCACTTCGTCATCCTAGGTTGTCTCGGCTTTCGACGCGTGTTCAAAACCTTCTATCGCGGATGGGACACTGATGAGAGTAACCATCTCAGCTGAGTTTTGCCCCTCAAAGATAATATCCCCAGAGCAGGGAGAAAGTCCTAAACAGATCATATCAGGTGAAGAAAGGATCCAACGATCGCGACGCGCTTCGATATTATGGTGGATGTCATGAGGATTCGTGGAATACATAGAGTGCAGCGCGTAGCCAGGCACCTCAGAAGGCGCTTCACACCGAAAGCGTTGATCTTGCTCTATCACTGTATAGCTGAAAAAGAGATCGATCCGTGGGCGCTCTGTGTAACCGAGCAACACTTTGCGGAGCATCTGGAGATTCTCCGAAAACATGCCCATCCTGTTAGCCTGGCCCAGCTTGTCGAGGCTCACAGGACTGGGAAGATTCCCAGTGGGGCCGTCGCCGTTACTTTTGACGATGGTTACGCGAACAATCTCCACAATGCCAAACCCCTGCTGGAGCAGTTTGACATTCCTGCCACAGTTTTCATGGTGAGTGGTTATCTGGAGAAACGACGAGAATTCTGGTGGGACGAACTCGAGCGCGTGTTGTTTCGATCTGATACTTTCCCAGAGCAACTTCACCTCAATCTTACCGGCAACGATTTTGAGTGGAACCCAGGACAATCAGCGGTCGGCGAACAGGAAAGCAGTGACCAAAGTCTCGGGAGCGATTCCTTGGTAACTCAATCCCGAGCTCGACTCTCGTTGTACTACTCCATCTGGAGGCAGTTGCAACCTTTGTGGGAACCATTGCGGCAGAAAGCGTTAGACGAGATCTCCAGTTGGGCTAACGGCGCCCCTCTCACACGTGACGAGCGCCGCACTCTTCTTCCCGAAGAACTTTTGGCCCTTGAGAAGGGAGGGCTCGTAGAAGTGGGAGCCCATTCAGTGACTCACACTTTGCTGTCCGTGCTCCCTCCAGCGGTTCAACGTTATGAAATCCATCAGAGTAAGAAACATCTAGAGAAAATTCTGGGTCACCCCGTTAGGGGATTTGCTTATCCCTTCGGTGCGTATACAAACCAGACAATTCCCATGGTTCGAGAAGCAGGCTTTACCTACGCCTGTTCTGCAGACGACGGCACGGTCTGGCACGGAAGCGATTGTTTCCAGTTCCCTCGTTGCGATGTAAAGGACTGGGATGGAGACCAGTTCGCCAAACAACTCACAAAATGGTTCCGAAACTGAAGTGCTCTGGGCAATTCTGTGACCAAGCATGATACGGCGCTATTTTCAAAGCAAGAAGAAATGACGAGACCATCGATGAATAGTGAGTTTCTTGTTTCTGTTGTCATCATTTTCTTGAATGAAGAGAAGTTCATTCAAGAGGCCATTGAGAGCATCTTTGCTCAGACGTACGACAACTGGGAACTTTTGCTTGTCGACGACGGTTCGACGGACCGCAGTAGCGAGATTGCACGACACTATGCCATGAGGTATCCCGAGAAGGTCCGCTATCTCGAGCATGATGGGCATGAGAACCGCGGCATGAGTGCTTCTCGCAACTTGGGGCTCCGTAGTGCGAAAGGGAAATATATTTCCTTCCTGGATGGTGACGACAGGTGGGTTCCACACAAGCTGGAACGGCAACTGGAGATTCTTCAGTCTTACCCTGAAGCTGTGATGGTTTGTGGGCCTCTTTACGTTTGGCACAGCTGGACGGGCAAAAGTGAAGATATGTTTGCAGATCACTTATACGGTGTCGGTCCGAACCGCCTGCATCCCTACGGGAATTCCGTCGTGGAACCTCCGAAGCTTCTGACTCTGTTCTTGCAGGACGAGCAGTTTATTCCCAGCAGCATCCTTGTGGAACGTCAAGTTCTGGAAAGCTCCGGCGGATACGAGGATATTTTTCGAGATAGCTATTCTGACGCTGTTGGCCTAGTCAAGGTGTGCTTAAGATCCTCTGTCTTCGTATCGAACGAGTGCTGGTACTGGTATCGAAAGCATCCAGCTTCTTCTACCTACAAATCATGGCTAATGGGGCAGGAGGAAGCTGAGCGGCTATTTTACTTGAAATGGATCGAACAGTACTTCACTGAACAGGGGGTGAAGGATCGCGAAGTTTGGCAAGCCCTCCGAATGAGGCTGTGGCCGTATCGTCATCCAACGTTATATCGGGCCAGGGAAGAGTGCCTGTGTATCATTCGGCAAACACGGGGCTTGGCACGTCTCTTGGCGCGGCAGGCACTGCCTGATTCTGTCCGCCGCTGGCTACGAACTCAATGGTCACAGCGCCATATTTCTGGGAATGGCTAAACGAAGAACCTGAGACTTTATTGAGCAATAGCTCAGGGTATATGAAACTTCTGTTCATCGTGCCATCGAGGGGACGGGGTGGCGCTGAAGAATACTGCTTGAAAATTGCCTCGGGAGCAGTACAGCGTGGCTGGGAAGTGCATGCCGCAGTGCCACGAACGAATGGAACCGACTCCATTATTCAAGACTTTAGGGCGATTGGGATTGTGCACCATTCACTCAATATTCCAGAGGAACATTATCTTAGACTGGAGGAAGAGAATGAACTATCGCATGCGGCATCCCGAGATTTAAATAACAGGGTACTCGGTTGGCTGCATAGAGTAGAGAGAAATGTTCATCGCGCGATGGATACGCTGCAGCAATTTACTCGAACGACGTCCGTACTTCGCAAGGCCAGGCCAGATGTTGTCCTGGTGAGCCTTCCTTGGTCAACCTTTGGTCTGGGCATCATTCTTGCTTGCGGCTTCTTGCAAATCCCGACGGCGGTCGTGTTTCATATGTCTCCCTTCCCGTTCTGGATTCGCCCCTCGAAGGTGAAGGCCTACAACTGGGCTCGATCGAGAAATCAAAAATGGATCACCGTTTCAGAGTACAATCGAAAACTGATGTGCGCTTCTTTCCAGATTCCTCATCAAGACGTATTTCGCATCTACAACGGGCTGAGAGCAACTTCTACGTTGGAAGAACGTGATTGCAAGGATACTAGCGACCTGCGCCGTCAAGTCCGTGAGGAACTGGCGCTGCCCCAAACTGCTCAGCTCCTCCTAACAGTCGCTCGTCTGGAACCACACAAGGGGCATGACTATCTTATCCCAACAATCTCGCATATAATCAACGAATTCAAGGATGTGCGATTCGAGAGGGAAGGGGAAGGGCAGCAAAAAGATTTTCTCATGGAAAAGTTGAAAGAGTATCGTATTGCAGAGGAAGTATTACTGTTGGGCTATCGTTCTGATGTTTCAAGACTGATGCAGTCTGCCGATCTATTCGTTTTTCCAACATACTATGAAGGACATCCCTTCTCCCTCCTTGAAGCGATGATGCACGGTTTGCCCATCGTCAGTGCCGATGCAAGTGGCATCCCAGAGCTTATCGAACACAAGGTGCATGGCGTGCTCTCTCGGACAGGGGATAGCTGTGACCTGCTCGAAGCCATCCGCTGGGCACTCAGACATCCGGATCGCATGCGAGAGATGGCGAAGAATGCCAAGCTGCGAGTTCTGGAGTTCTCTGAGGAAAAAATGATCGAGCAAACTCTCGAGGTCTTGCGAGATCTCAATCATACTCGTGAGAGGGAGCCTTAGCAGTCATGGAAGACGGTCTGAGTCGATGACGATGAAAAAAAGAATATTGATGATATCTCCAATCCCTACCCACCCTCAAAACGCGGGCAACAGGTCGAGGATTTACCGGCTCTTGTACGCTCTCAAGAACATGGGACACGAAGTCCATCTTCTCTATGTGAATACCGAAGACGCGGACCTCGATGGTATGCAGAGATGCTGGGGTAGCAGTTTCTATGTCGCTCCTTATCGCTTTCCCAGACGGAGCCTTCCCCGGTATTTGAGCCGGGTGAAGTTCATCTTTGAGAAGGGCTTCAGGCACATCCAACCTGTCGATTACCGTTACGACAAATCTCTCGATGACGTGTTGGCGATGCTGTTACGAAAGACACGTTTCGACGTGGTCATAGTTGAGTATGTCTTCTGGTCAAAAGCATTGGAAAACTTCGACGGAAGTATGTTGAAGGTTATCGACACACACGACGTTTTTGCAAGAAGACACCTGATGTATTTGGAGAACGATCAAGAGTACCGCTGGTATTGCACATCCGAGGAAGAAGAAGCAAAAGGCTTGAACAGGGCTGATGTGATCATTGCAATCCAAGAAAGAGAGAAAGACTATTTCTCAAAGGTAACGAAAAAGAAAACTGTCACCGTGGGACATATTGCTCCCTTGGAGAGGTTGACTCCTCCGACAGGGAATGATAGAACACTCCTCTTCGTTGGCTCCAATTCTGTCAACAACACACACGGGATTAACCATTTCCTGAGCACTGCGTTTCCAGCAATTAGAGCAGCGGTTCCAAATTCGCAACTGCTACTTGTCGGGAGGATCTGTCAGACCGTTAATGATCAGGATGGGTGTGTGAAACTCGGTGAAGTGGCAGACCTTAGATCAGTTTATGAAAGGGCTGATCTCGTAATAAACCCCATCCGTTTCAGTACTGGACTGAGCATAAAGACGATCGAGGCGCTGGGTTACTCGAAACCAGTCGTTGCGACTTCGATGGGCTCAAAGGGTTTGGAAGATGGAGCAAACAAGGCCTTCCTTATAGCAGATGATCCTGCAGCCTTTTTACAGTCTGTTATTAAGGTGCTTACAGACGATCAGCTAGCTGATCGTCTTTCAAAGAGCGCGTACGAGTTTGCTAAAGGATGGAATGAAGCGAGCCTCAGAGAGTTAGCGGGTGTCTTGGGTTAGAACATGGTCTTGACGTTGGATATTGTGTCAACTATTGTTTCCCATTGAGTGGAGAAAAGTATGAGCTCGCGTGTGCGAACTAAACTGACGTCAGCCTCTGCATTCTCACTCGAAGCAAACAGGTGCATTGCTGAAGCCGATCGTGCTTCCAACTGCCAGCGATGCAACCGCTGCTTGTCTCTCAGCGAAACACCGAAAGATCTATGGACATAACCCACGTCCCTGCTCGCGCGCTCACACCTTACCAGCTGGCGTGTTGGTCGAACTTGCAAAGGACCAACCTGCTTCTGGCGAGCCCTTTTTTTGTCCAGAATATATCCAAGCTGTGGCTTCGGTACGGGACGACGTCTACGTCGGAATCTTGCGGGAAAACGGCCGTACGGTTGGGTTCTTCCCCTTTCAGCGCGGTGATGCGCCGGTCGGTCAAGCGGTGGGCGTGCCGATGACCGACTATCATGGGATTATCACAGAGCCGGGACTCCAGTGCAACGTACGGAAGGTCATACGAGGTTGCCAGCTTGCAATTTGGGATTTCAAGTATATACCCAGAACTCAGAAGATTTTCGAGCCGTTTCATCGGAACGAGCTTGAGTCTCCCATCATCGACTTGTCAGGTGGCTACGAAGCTTATCTCGCGGTCAAGTACCATCCGCGTTCCGAGATAGCCACCTTATTGCGGAAGCTTGCACGAGAGGTGGGCCCATTGCATTTTGTCGAGCACGTCTCGGACATCAGCCTGTTGCACATGTTGATGCAGTGGAAAGCCAACCAGTATCGGCGTACGGGAGCTGCAAATCTCTTCGACTCGACTTGGCCGGGTAAACTGCTTGAAAAAATCTTTGCGACCCAATCCAAGGGCTTCGCAGGCATGTTATCAGTACTGTACGCAGGCGATTACATCGTAGCCATGCATTTTGGGATCCGTTCCTCTCGGGTCTGGCATTGGTGGTTTCCGGTGTACGATCCACAGTATGCAGTCTACTCGCCTGGTCTACTTCTCCTCCTCAAGATGGCAGAGAGTGCCGAGTCACTGGGACTTGATACAATCGATCTTGGTCACACGCGTCGGATTACATACAAGCAACGGTTCATGAATGGATCGGTTCCCCTTTGGGGGGGAAGTGTGGAACTGCCTTCCTGGTATACCGCAGCTCGAAGAATCCAGAAGCTGAAAACGCATCCCGCCGTGGCAATCCTGAAGCGCGAGGTTAGAGCCCTCGTTCGCCACACCGCGCTGCACTTGCCAGCACACCATGCGAAGAGGCTGTTCTACAGGGTGAGGGAACATATGGGCGCCCCAACGACCTGAGTGAGCCAAGCGGTGGGACCTAGGGGAAGGAACGCGTTCAGGCCCTTTACCCTGTCAAGGTTACTGCTGCTGATGCTCGTAGGCATTGCGATGAGTGACGAGGAAAGGAGATTCTTAAAAGAAGATTGCAGAAAAGGATATGATTCCATAATCCCCCACTCAACGAAGATTTCGAAATCACCTTTATGCCTGTAAGGTTTTCTCATGATCATCACTGGAATCCGATGGGGCATCGAATTGCGGCGGATGCAATTGATATATTTCTTCAAAAGTTAGGAGTGTTTGATTCGCCCGTACCGGGCAGCAGCAAGCGAGCAGCTCTTGGGTTGCGCTATGAGTGACGCTCGGACAAACGTGTCAGCAGGCCTGAATATCATTGTCGCTCCTTGGGGATCTTGTCAATTTTTCTAGTTCTTGTGGGAAGGGGAACGAAAATATCAAAATCGGAGAAGAGTCGAATGAGCGCTATCATCTCTCTACCATTTCTGATGTATCTCATGTCTTGCGACTCAGCGACGAATCCTCCGGAAACTCCGCCGAACCAAAACATATGGGTTACTGCTTACTATGCCAGCTGGATGCAAAATCACCTGCCTCCTGATAAGATCGACTATACAGCAGTCACTCACATTGTCCACTTCTCCATCAGGCCAAATGCAGACGGCACCTTGAATACCGGCAGCTTTATTGAACAAGCGCAGATTCCCGCGACGGTTCAGGCTGTCCATAACGCCGGAAAAAAGATACTCATCGCCGTCGGGGGCTGGTGGTGTCGCGATGTATACGAAGGTGCGATGAGTCTTTCGAATCGCGCGCGGTTTGTAAGCAACCTTGTGGATTTCATGACGAAGAATGATTACGATGGGATTGATATTGACATGGAGGATATGCAACCTCACAATGCCACCGACTATGTCGCCTTTATTCGGGAGCTGAGGGCGGCCTTGAACAAACTAAATCCACAGCCTCTTCTCACGGCAGCAGTTGGCTGGGAGTATCCCATCTTTGCCCAATTGCAAAACGAATTCGATCAGATCAATCTCATGACCTATGACATGTCAGGGCCGTGGGGTGGATGGGTAGTATGGCACAACGCCCCCATCTTTAATGGTAACTATACGTTTCCTAATGGCAATCCGCTTCCGTCTGCAGACACATATATCAAGAGGATGCTTGCCTTGGGAGTGCCTGCGAACAAACTCGGGATTGGAATTGACTTCTACGGTTACGTTTGGAGTGGTGGCTTGGGAACCCCGACCGGGGGGGTGACACAGCCAAGACAGCGCTGGGCTATTGCACCGTCGGTCCAGCCCAATGTGCCATACCACGCGATAATGGACAGCTTCTACCAGAGAGAGTATGAGCGCTGGGACTCGGATGCTGAAGCCGCTTATCTAAGCATCGACAAGCCCCGCGCCTCGGAAGACAAGTTTATTTCCTATGACAATGAGGAGACCTGTAAGAAGAAGATCAAGTACGCGAGCAGTAAGGGACTCGGCGGCGTTATCATTTGGGAATTGGGTGGAGGATGGAGACCTGGGGTGAAGAACCCTGACAATTTGCTCCAGGCTGTGAAAGCTGCGATCGCTGCATCTAAGTAGGGTGATGTAATGCTTCAGTTAAAAATGGACAGGGAGCTTCAGACGGAGAGACCCCTACCAAAGAAAACACTATAATCCTCACGTTAATCCCTTTGAACCCTTGCGCCGGAGAGTCACTAGTACGGTTGTTTGTGCCCGTTCGAAGCGCGGGACTTTCCTTCTCCGAAGGTCCTCCTTATCTAGATCAAAGGCTAAGAAGAAATCTTAGTTGCATACAAATCACGCCAGCCTTCAGGAGGAGGTCCACCTTAGACTCAGAAGGATTCTGGAGACCCGAAGGGGACTCGCTCTCCAATTGGGCTATACTTTTGCTGCATGATTCATTCAAAGCAGGATATCGGGTGAACGGCGGTGATGAATTTCCAGCCCTGGTTTGAGCAGCCTTAGCAATAGGCTCCGGTGTACACAAGATTCCCGTGCTGAGTGCCGACATGGGAAACGCAGCTAACGGATACGCGATAATACTTCTGGGAGCCAATGGACAGCGTTATAATCCGCGATTGATAATGGTCCAGATCACAAGCAACGACTTTGACGATAATCTCAGCGATCGTTGCTTTGGACTGGATACGACTGGTCAGCTCATAGAATTATCCCCACTGGTAGGTCTTGAAGGGTGATTGCAGGCTCTCGGAGGCTGGATCCCAAGTCTCTCCTCTTTGCATCTGATGGGCTTGTTGAAACAGGCAGTCATGCAAGAGTGCCTGCAAAAGACCGATCCTAAAGAAGAGAAACAAACTCGCCTCGACACCACATTCCTCTCCTCTAATAGAGAGTTGACCTATCTAATCTTAGAAGAATTCGTTGCGCCCTGTGAAAAGAGCAAGCGACGGATCCTTGGACTAAGCCTAGGGATTCACTGTACCCAATTTGCGCAGCTCGAGAAGATGTTCCGAGGGGGCGATTTACTACTGCTTGGAATCCACCCAGAAGATTGAACGTCCAGACCCCCACTGGCGGGTCGACGAGCATTAGAACGCCGCAGGGCACGCCTTCGCCGCGGGTCTAACTCTCGAACACCTGGCTGTTTGCTTGAGCCTCAGTGAGCCCCTCGAGGCCTATTGAATTAGAAGGTGGTAACCGCCCGTGGAGAATGCTATGGAACGAACCTCGTCGGGCATCCTGCATCGGGTCTAGTGAGACCCCTTTCCCCTATTGCCAGATCGATTCCAGGAGCTCGGATCAAGACCACCCGAGAGAAATCGCGTTGATCTAGCCTGTGTAGGTAGGGAAACCGTACCAGATGCACTATTATTTTATATACACAGAGTGCACTTCCAGCCTCCTGGGCTGACCTGGTAGGCACCTGCCTTCACCTAAACAATGGAGGCGGATAAGGAACGTGTGGGTCAGCACCCGGCGGAAGAGCCAACCGGCTCTGATCCTTGACTGAAGTCGAGTAGCAAAAAGACCAAGGAAGGGAAGAAAATACAAACTATTGGTAAAAAGTACAAAGATAGCCTTATCACCGTGTTCCCATTCCTTGGAGCATCAAAGAATTCAAGAGCCTGGTTGGGTATTCACTTGTCTCATGGTCGCTCATCCATGGCACATAGGTTGTGCATTTCTATCACAGAGGGTTCCCTAGTGCGCCTCACAATGCAGTGAGGGACAGGAAAGCCTTGCACGGCAAAGGAGCGGCGCACAAAGAGTGCGAACGTCCAATGACGCCTCTTGGTTTAAGGTCTGAGGCCCCTTGATTGCAGGCTGGCGGGATGCGCATCCCACGGATTTCGCTTAGTGCGCTCCTCCGCAACCCGGGAATTGCTGGGAACCCTGGACTCAAATAGGCCGATCTGAAGAGAGGGAAGGAAGAGTAGGGGCCCTGGTCAGGCTACACTAAGTCATTCGAGGCAAAGCTTAGTCTAACTGGTTACTGGGACCCCGACACCGAAGATTGGGGTCTCGCCCTAGTATGAGGACCTCGAAAGGGGCGGCTTAAGTTGTTAGGAAAGTTGATCAACTCGAATCTTTTTGGTATATTTGTTGGCACATCCGAGCAGTATTCAGTCAAGTCTCTCTCTTCCCACACATCGAATGGGGTCACCAGAAGTCACCGATCCTCGAACCACACAGAGCCGCAATCGCTGGGCGCAGAATTCTTCAATTGCTTGAATGTATGCTTTTCGGTGAGAGCAAATGAGTCGCGTTGGTGCGCGTGAAAAAAAACGACACGGGGTCGAAGTGGGTCGTCGTTCGTGCAGGCAGAATGGGGCGTATCGGGTGGAGGTCAATGAAATGAAGACAATATCTATACTATTCTTGATTACGCTGAGCTCTGTCCTTGGTCTCTATAACGAGATTAAGGCTCAATCTAGTATCTGGATCAATACTTATTACGAGAGCTGGATGCAGGGGTATCAGGATAGTCAGGGTCGGATGACATCCGACAAGGTTGATTATACTGCAATGACCCACATAAGTCATTTTAACACTTGGCCCAACAATGATGGTACCTTGAATGACCTTGCCGATAATGGAAATTTCAGCTTGACAAATTCGCTCGGCGTGATTTCAAAAGCGCACGCTAAGGGCGTAAAGGTAGTATTCACCGTCGGCGGTTGGGCTACTGATGGTGCATTTAGGTCTGCATCATCTGATGCCAACAGAGCTAACTTTATTCGCAATTTGATGAACGTTTTAAGGAGGGGATATGATGGGATTGACATTGACTGGGAGCCAATGTCTGACCAAGATACAACGCTGTTTAGAAAACTAATAAACCAGCTCTATGACTCTCTGGGGACAATAAGCCCGCGACCCCTGCTTAATGCCGCTGCGAGTTATTACTATCCAGCAGGATTTGCCCGAGTCTGGCAGAAATTTGACCAAATCAATATTATGACCTACGACCTCTCTGGACCTTGGCCAGGGTGGGTAACGTGGCACAATGACCCAATTTTTGCTAAGGACTCGATCGGGAATCCGTTTGTCTTTCCAAGCAACGGACAACCGCCACCCAATTGTGAGACAATTGTGAATAACTGGAATTCCTACGGAATTCCCTTCAGCAAGCTGGGGATCGGTATCGACTGGTATGGTTACGATTGGCAAGGAGGAATCGTTAGCGGGACGACAAATGGTGTGACAAAGCCACGTCAAAGTTGGACGACCACGCCCAACCAGTATCGCGCTGGAGGCATTCCTTACTACGAACTAATGGATACATGGCAGGGCAATCCGGTTGCAAAGTTTCTCTGGGATCCCGGGCCGCAGTCGTCTTACATTTCGATAGATCAGTCAGGGTCTGCCAATGACCACTTCATATCTTACACTAACCAACAGTCAACACTGGCAAAGATAAATTATGTCAAACAAAAGGGCCTCGGAGGACTCATCGTTTGGGCTCTAGGAGGCGGTTACAGGGCAAACCTGCCGGCAGGGGCGCGTGATTCCCTACTTCAGACGTTGAAAACTGGATTGACGCCTGTTGAAGCCCCGAGTGCACCAACTCTTTCGTCTCCATCAGACGGTGCCACTGGGATCAGTACTAGTCCAACCCTCGCTTGGAATAGTTCGAGTGGGGCAACTTCCTATGGGATTCAGGTTTCAACCTCAGCTAACTTTGCGGCTACTATTGTCAACCAAACGGGCATTACAACAACTTTGTTTTCCCTGGTTGGGCTAAATTATAGTACCACGTATTACTGGCGTGTGAACGCAACAAGTGCCGGTGGTACGAGCGGTTGGTCCACAGTGAGAAGTTTCACGACTGCACCCCCACCTCCACCGCCAGCAGTTCCGACTTTGGTCTCACCCGCCAATGGTTCTACGGGCGTGTCGATAACACCGACTCTGAGTTGGAACACATCGAGCGGTGCCACCTCCTATGGACTGCAGGTTTCGACGAACTCAAATTTCTCTGCCACCTTGGTCAACCTGATAGGTCTTACCGCGACGAGTTATAGTATTGGACCACTCTCCGGTAGTACCATGTATTATTGGCGCGTCAACGCATCAAACGCGGGTGGTACGAGCAGTTGGTCTACAGTGGGAAGCTTCACAACCGCCACACCGCCGCCACCACCATCTGTCCCCGCACTCTCCTCGCCAGCAGATGGGGCAACAGGGATTTCGACGAATCCTGCGCTGAGTTGGAACGCATCCAGTGGAGCGACCTCCTACGGGCTACAGGTCTCGGCGAGTTCAAGTTTCTCTAGCACAGCCGTAAATCAGACCGGGATTACGACAACCTCGTATTCCGTCAGTGGTCTGGCGAACAATACGACGTACTACTGGCGGGTCAACGCATCGAATGCAGGAGGAACAAGTAATTGGTCCGCAGTACGCAGTTTCACAACAGTGACCGGGTTGCCAGATAATTGGATATACCAAGATGGGATTGTTTCGCCATGGATCAGTAACCCTTGGAGTGCGACAGTTACGCTTAACAACCCTTCTCCTGTCTACAGTGGCACGAACTCGATTAAGGTAATTAGCTCAATTTGGGGAGGAGAAAGCTTCCATAGTGGGAGCTGGGGGAACACCGTGCATCTCGATCCAAATCTTTACAGCTCACTCGAGTTTAGAGCTCACGGAGGTACAACGGGCGTTACACTGTGGATTCACGGTAGTACAGATACCGGGCAGGATTATCCCCCAGGGTTTATCAGAAGAGACATACCTGCGAATCAGTGGAGTCTTGTTTCTATTCCAATGAGTGAGTTTCAAGCTGGTAGTAATGTGCTCGACATAATCTCTATCGCAGATGGTACTGGTACAACATGGTACTTGGACGATGTTCGTTTAGTATCAGCCGGAGCAGTGAATCCACCCGTCGCTCCAACACTCTCCTCCCCCGCAGACGGCGCAAGGGGGGTTGCAGTAAATCCTGCTTTGAGCTGGAATGCCTCCAGCGGTGCAGCATCGTACCAACTCCAATTGTCCACAAACTCCAATTTCTCAACGACGGTCGTGAACCAGAGCGGAATTACTACTACCTCCTATGCTGTTAGTGGTCTCAGCAACAACACCACCTACTACTGGCGCGTCAATGCATCCAATGCTGGTGGAACGGGTGCTTGGTCGACCGTCTGGAGTTTTACAACGAGAGCCGATACCATGTCGCATGGTATCATCCTCCCTCAAGGCTGGAGCATGATTTCGAGCTTCGTGCAACCCGCCG
>JBBIJH010000034.1:0-20435 GCA_037446075.1 Ignavibacteriales bacterium | reverse complement strand
CTCGAACCCGCGACCTCCTGCGTGACAGGCAGGCGTTCTAACCAACTGAACTACGACCCCCACGAAGAGTGATAAATTCAAAATGAAAAATGGAAAAACTAAGCAGCCCGCTCCCGCACCGGATCCGCTTGCCCTCCGAGGCCCTTCCTTTTGGAACGAAAGCGGAAACTGCGGCCATGACCGATTGCGGAATCAAATATAACAAAAAACGGTGCAATCTCCAAACTGAAAAAATTCTGGCATTTCAAAGCAAACCATCAGTCCTGAAGAGAGGGGTGCTTAAGATGGAAGCCGGTTGCGTCTTGATACGCCTTCGCTACCGCCAGTAGCGTGGCTTCGTCGAAAAGCTTTCCAACAAAGGTGATGCTCACCGGTGTTCCCTCCTTCGTGAAGCCATTTGGCAAAACAACGCACGGATGACCAGTGAGGTTTGTCAACAACAAGTTGTCGCCCTGAAATGTTGGCGCGACGTAAAGATCCACCTGAGCCATGAGCTTTGCCATTTCCTGAATCACCATGTAGCGTATCCGATTCGCCTGGATATATTCAACAGCCGGGATGAAACGAGCCACACGCAGCACATTGGGCCATGCATTCTTGATTTGCCTAACGAGAAGATCGTCCTTTCCGCTTCGGGTCAGCTCGTCGAAAGCCGCAGCAGCTTCGGCACTCAGAATAAATGAGAGATCGCTGATCGGGTACTTCGGCAACTCGATCGGAATCAGGTTGGCCCCAAGCCGCCGCAACACCGCGAGCGCAGAATCGTTGTACTCTTTATTTGCTTTAACGCTGTCGAAATCTACTTTCAAGTAGCCTATTTTCAACTTGCTCAGATCGACCTCTGACTCATAGTTGAATGGAAGATCATAGACTGTTTGATCCATCTCATCGGGGCCGTAGATGGCGTTGAGCACAATGGCGCAGTCCTCGACAGTGCGACAGAGGGGGCCGATCTTGTCCATCGACCATGCAAGAGCCATTCCTCCTTTGCGGCTCACGCGTCCGTAGGTTGGTCGCAATCCGGTGACGCCGCATCGAGTCGAGGGAGAAACAATCGAACCCCAGGTCTCCGATCCAATTGCAAAGCCAACCAATCCGGCAGCTGTGGCTGCCGCCGATCCGGCGGAAGAGCCACTCGATCCTTGCTTGAGATTCCACGGATTGCGAGTCATCCCGCCGTACCAGACGTCTCCCCACGCGAGCTCGCCCAGCGTCAGTTTGGCAACGAGCACTGCTCCCGCTTCTTCGAGACGCTTAATCACAGTCGCATCTTCGTCGATCATTTGATCTTTGAACGGGACGGAGCCCCACGTTGTTCTGATTCCCTTCGTTGCAAGCAAATCTTTTGCACCATACGGGATTCCGTGAAGAGGACCGCGATATTTTCCTCGTCGGATCTCCTCGTCAGCGCGTTTTGCCTGAGCAATTGCAAGGCTCTCCGTAAGCGTGATGACGCACTCCAGCTTCGGGCCATACTTCTTCAACCTCCCAAGATACATTTTCGTCAAGCGCTCGGAAGTGATTTTCTTTGTCCGGATTAACTCCGCCAGGTCTCTGACTGAGTAAAAAGCCAGGTCCTCGAAGTTCTGCGGCACCTCCACCTTTCCGGTCTTGCTCATCTTAAATCCCTTCCTCTCGGTCTCGAACTTCATCCCATAGGGAATCGGGTTAAAGAGGATTGCTGGAGGCACGCTATTGTCAAGAGGGATACGTCGAATACTCTCGTAGTTATGCAGCCGTTCCTTCAGGCCGTCAAGCATCGAGTCGCGTTTTACCTCATGGAAGTTGAGGCCGAGAAGCTTTTCAGCGTGCATGATCGCTTCCGTCGTCAAAGGGGTCTCTGAAGTTTCAGTTTGTCCCAAAGCGGGATGAGAAGTGCACAGCACAAAGATCGACGTGGTAATAAGAGCAACGAAGAGGCGTGGGCTCATGTTCTCCCTCCTCAGAATTGTTGGCTGGCGAATTGAGCGTTCTTGCAATCCAGTCGCGCTGTTCTCATAAACCGAGAAGCTCACGAACATACTTCGGCGCTGGGGAGCCATAAGAGAGTATCTTATCGTGCATTCCTTTCAAGTCGACCGGCGTGCCTGCCTTTGTTTCATAGAGCCTCCGGAGTTCGTTGACTTCGGTGTTCCCGATGTAGTACGTCGATAGTTGCGTGGAGGTCAGACATGCACGCCGCCATTTTCCTACAGCTTCACCTTCTTCCTGGAAACCTTCATTCATCATAAGGTCGACGGCTTCTTTCTCTGTCATCCCTGCCGTGTGAATTTTTTGATCGATGATCGCATTGATTATCAGCCGCAACTTCATCTTCAGCTGTTGCATTTTCACCTCGGGGCCGCCATAGCCCATCTCTGCCATCAACTGCTCTGCATAGGTAGCCCATCCTTCGACAAAGGTTCCGCTCCAAAAGATCGCCCGTACCATTGTCGGGGCTTTAAATCGGTTGGAGTGAGCCAGCTGGAGGTAGTGACCGGGCATTGCCTCGTGAATCGTTAGGTCCTGGAGCATGTAATTGTTGTACTCACGGAAAAAGGACTCCGTCCGCTGCTTCGTCCAGTCTTTCGGTGTGGGTGAGATCGAATAAAACGTCTCACCGTGCTTTTCCAGTGGACCTGGCGCGTCACAGTATGCCACTGCCACGCCGCGTTGGAACTCCGGCATCACGATGACCTTGATCGGCTCGTCAGGAACGGTGACGAGATTGGTTCTTCGAACGAAGTCAGTGCATTGAGCAAGGTACTCCTTCGCGAGACCTACAATCGTTTCGTTCGTCGGTCGCGTCTCGGCAAGCTTAGCCAGAACCGACTTCACAACATACTTCTTCTCTGCTAACTTCTTTGGGTCGCTCACGCGCGGGAAGAATTTCTTAAAGAGCGGCAGAGCCGTTTCGTAGATCGCATCTTTGGTGATTTTCAGATCGGCCTCAGCTCGTTGAAGGATTTCTTCCTTCGTCAGGTCAGATTCAAGTGAATACCGAAGCTTTTTCCTGAACTTTTCATCGCCTATTCTGAACTCACCAGTCGAGCGTGGGAGAAGTTCCTTCTCCAGCCACCTGCCGTATTCTTCGAGCGCTGCAATTGCCTTCTGCTGAACGGGAACAAATTCATCTTTGAGCTCGGGAGTCTGATCCAGGAACGACTTCAATTCATCCCGCACCAAGCTGACCGTTCCCTTGTTCTGCAAAATCGCCGTCTCCGTATGGACCTTTGGTGGATTCTTGAGGTTCGCTTTCGCGTGTTCGAGGGCGGCAGGGAGCGCATTGAGTCGTTCCCTCACACTCACCATTCGATCCTTCAGCGGAGCAAACTCACGTGCAACGAGGCCATAGATTGCACCTCCCATGTTATATGACAACGGATTCCACTCGTGCTCTCTCAGCGTGTCGATTCTGAAAACCATTGATCCAAGGTTTGCAGTGAGAATTCGGATATCAATGCCGTTGACTAAACTCAGCCGAGTCCGATCGATCCGCGAGAGTGAGTCAAGGTACGCTTGTGCCAAGGCTCGTGAGCGCTCGATGCCTGCGAGACTGTAATCGCTCAGCCGGTGATCGTAGCGGTGATCGCCGAGAGAGGTAGCCCACTCCGGGTTTGTCTCCAGTAATTTCTCAATGCAGTTGTTGGCCAGCGAGTCGAATTTCTGATCCTCCGTCAGACGTGGCCCGCAGGAAATCAAAACGAATGCACACAAGACAAGAATGAGCACTGATGTTTTCATTGCTTTCTCCTTCTGATTGTGGGGAACTTCTTCGCGAGGGCCTCAAAGGGGAGGGGAACCAATAAGGTACCCGGAATGTGTATTCAAGGCCTTCTCGGTTAACTGGGACAGTGCAATCGTGAACGGCTTGGGAGAAGTCATTGTATTGTTAAGAGGTCTTTTGCGCCTTTACGCTATTATCGGTCGTTCTGGTTTTCGGTTACCAGCAACCGGCAGTCAGAGTCTTGTTGTCCAGTTCGCTATCAGTTCTTCCTGAATCTGCACTTCATCTCCTTCGACCGTACTCGGGATGGGATCGGGAAAGTATCTCGGGCAGCAGGCATTCGCTTTCATATTATTCAAGTTCCAGTTCGCTGGGCAGTTCCCACACTTGATTGCATCACCCTCGATGGAGAATGTTGTGGCGTTGTCTGGCTCGCTCCGACTGATTGCCGTTACAAGCCTGCCCTCACCGGAAATGTACGCAAGAACGGGGATATCGGTCAATTGGCCCTTGTATTGAATTCGAACTAAACGATGCCGCTTCACATCTTCGAGTGAAAACAATATCTTGCCGCCCTCAACTCGGAAAGGAACATCCACCATCCCGATTTTTTCATTCGCATAGTCGATCGGTTCAGATACGACGGGTTGCTTCGAGATGACGGGATGCTCAGCTCGCGTAAGCTCCGTGATCAACATCACGAGACCGAAGAGAACGATCACAATCACGAAGCCAACGGCCACTAATGTCGGCTTCCGACTCTTTTTGGGGGGAACTTCAACTACAGGGCGTGGAGGGACACCTTTGACTTCCGCCCCACACTGAGGACAGAAACGCAGACTTTCCCGCAGCTGGTGTCCACACTTTGTGCAGTACATTCCTTTGAAAAGACTGGCTGAAGAGGGGCAGGCCTTTTTCCTTCGTCGAATCTAATAAAGAATCGTGGAAACATCAAGAATCCCTCCTTGATTCTCTTGCGCGAATTGGGTATAATCCCCAAGGCGGAAACCTGGTTGAACAAGAAAGGCAAACGACGACAACGAAGTGGTCAAGTTCCCGCATCGCCTGAAATCTTCCATAAAGCACGAAACCTCCGGCATTGCAATCCCCTTCATCGCTTTCGGGGCCGCTTTAAACTTATCGCTCGGTCAGCTCACGGCACTCATCAAATTGCCGTTCTACTTCGATTCGATCGGAACAGTCCTCGTCGCGGTCTTGTGCGGCCCCTGGGCTGCAATTCTTGCAGGGTCCGTTGCCAACATTGTCTCCAGCTTTATGTTCAGTCCCACATGGGTGTTTTTTATCCCTACTGTCATTGCTATCGGAGCGTTCACTGGTTTCTGGGGGCGGCGAGGGTTTTTCCGAAGATGGTACACCGCGGTTCCCGGAGGGCTTGTTCAGGGAATCATCGCGGCTGTAATATCGGCGCCGATATCAGCTTATCTCTTCAGCGGCATCACGCTGGGGGGGACCGATTTCCTCGTTATCTACTTTCGTGCGGTCGGGAAAAGCATCCTTGAAAGTACTTTTCTTCAAGGACTTGCCTCCGACCCGGTGGACAAAATGCTGACTTATCTGATTGCTTTCCTGATCCTGAAAAGACTCCCTTATCGGCTTCTCATTCGCTTCCCGAGGCATGAAAACATCCTCACCACTTGAATCTGGAAGTCTGGTTGATCGGGTCCACCCTTTGACGAAGCTCTATTTTTGTCTTGCACTCGTCATTCTTTCGTTCTTTCTGGACTTGAGAGGGGAGGCCGTTCTCGCACTTATTGCGCTGTCGCTGACACTCTTAAGTTCGAAGCGTTGGGCCATCATAAAAAGATTTCTTCGGTATGTTTTCCCTGTCGCTATGGTCATCCTATTGCTCAATCTTTTGGTTTATCCTGAAAGCCCGGAGATCCGTCATGTCATCGGAATAAAAGTGAACCCTGCAGGTTTCACCTTTGGCCTGGGTGTCTCGATCAGGCTCATCATTATTTCTCTTTCGCTCCTCCTATTCTTCGCGACGACATCCGCGCATCAACTTTCCATCGCCTTGTTGATGAAGGGCGCAAACCCACGGGCAATTTATGTTTTCGCCCATTCACTTCAGATGCTTGATACTCTGGGGCGGAAAATCCAGAGGATCTACATTGCGCAATCTTCTCGTGGACTCAAGACACGAGGACATCCCCTAAAGCGAGTCAAGGCGTTCTTTCCGATTCTCTTGCCTGTGATCTTCAGTTATCTCTCAGAAAGTTTAGAACGTGGGTTAGCACTCGAGATTCGAGGCCTTGGCATTCAGGGACCAAGGTCATTCTTGACAGAGATCCGCGAATCAAAACTCGAGCGAGTGACAAATCGCATTCTGTTTACCGCAACAGTGTTGATCGTAGCATGGAGAATTCTCCGATGGCTTCTGCTCTGATCAAAGTAGAAAATTTCTCCTACCGTTATAAAGGAAGCCAGAAGTATGCTCTGGCAAACCTGAGCTTCGCTGTTGAAGAGTTCGAGTGTTGTGGAATCATCGGTCCATCCGAGGCCGGGAAAACAACGCTCGCTCTTGCGCTCAGCGCTGTTCTGCCTCACTACTTTTCCGGCGGCTGGAAAGAGGGGAATGTCGTTGTAGATGGATCCGATGCCTTCACAACGCCACTCGAAAAGATGACGAGGAAAGTCGGTTTCCTGCCACAGAACAGCAATATATACCTCACGGGCATCAAGCCGACTGTCAGAGAAGAGATTGCTTTTTCAATGGAAAACCTTGGATTCGATCGGGGTTTGATGGTCCAACGTGTGGAGGATTTGATGAGGGAAGTAGGGATCTCACATCTCGCAGACAGAGATCCTCTCGAGCTATCTGGAGGGGAAACACAACGGCTCACACTCGCCTGTGTCCTTGCCCTTGACCCTCCTGTCTTGATCCTGGACGAACCCACACTCTCTCTTGATCCGGAGGGAATTCGAGCATTAAGTGCTCTTCTGAGAAGACTAAAAGGGAGGAAAACACTCCTCATCGTAGAGCAACACCATGAGATCTTTCCGAGGCTTGTAGATAGTATTCTTGTGATGGACCAAGGGAGGAAAGTGTACCGGGGAAGTCCAAGAGAGTTCTTCGCGGGCGGATTTTCATTTGAGAGAGAAGTTGGTGCGCCTGTGTGGACAGAGTTGTATTATGAGCTTTCGCGACGGGCTGGAAGGAGCTTGGCCTCCTTTCCATACACATACCGAGAAGCGCTTGGAAAGTTGACAGAGCTAACGTGACGATACGGATCAAAAACCTGCACCACGTCTATTCAGGCGTTCTTGAGGCACTTAGGGGCATCAATCTCACGATTCCCACTGGCGAGACCGTCTTGCTCATGGGTCACAATGGGGCAGGTAAATCCACTCTGCTTAAGCATCTTAACGGCATCTTGAAGCCGACCCGAGGGGATGTTTTCATCGGCGAGACAAATACAAGAGATCACGACGTAGCCGACCTGGCCCGTTACGTGGCACTGAGCTTTCAGAATCCGGACGACCAGATTTTCGCTAGGACTGTTTTTGAAGAGGCCGCCTTTGGACCGAAGAACTTGCAGAAGGAAACCCTGCGTTAGCTCGCCGAGGAAGCATTGCGTCTGCTCAACTTGCAAGAAATCGGTTTCGCTCATCCTTACGATCTTCATCCGTCGAAGAGAAAGCTCCTTACCATCGCCTCCGCGATAGCGATGGACACGCCCATTGCTGCCCTCGATGAGCCAAGCGGTGGGCTTGATAGCAAACAGAGAAAATTACTCAGAATTGCACTGCAGACATTGAGAGAGAAAAAGAAAACTGTCATCATCGTCTCTCACGATATTGATCAGTTCTTGGGACTCTGCGACACGATTGTAATATTGGCCGCGGGCGAGATTGTTTTCTATGGAGGAAAGGAGGAACTTGCAGCGCGCCCTGACCTCCGTACGATTCTTAGACGAAGCGGCCTCTCGCTTCCAGTTCTCTGGCGGATGGCTCGAGTTCTTCGCTTCGAAGTCATGCCATCAACTGCGGAAGAGTTCGCCACTCTCCTGTTGCAGAGGGAAGCACCATGATCGATGCCATTTCGAAGAGACGGTCCTTATTTGTTCCTTCTCACCCTTCGACCGTGCCTTAACTTTATGATCATCGAAGCAGTCGAAAGCGGACCTTTCTACACGATTGGTTATCTGGTGGGAGACGAAACATCAGGTCGAGCAATTGTCGTAGATGCGCCG
The DNA here is from genome assembly GCA_037446075.1 of Ignavibacteriales bacterium. Classification (GTDB taxonomy): domain Bacteria; phylum Bacteroidota; class Ignavibacteria; order UBA10030; family JAHEZR01; genus JBBIJH01. The sequence continues at coordinate 12,512 of JBBIJH010000034.1, read as the reverse complement.
AAGGATTCTGCTCGTCGTCTGTTGGAAGCTGCAAGCAAGTATAGCCTCGCCATCGAATTGATCGTGAACACCCACGGGCACTGGGACCATGTTGCGGACAACGCCGATCTCCAGTTGCAAACATTGGCACCGATTGCGATCCACCGGTTAGACGAATGGTGGATCATGAATCCGAAGCCGATGGAGTTTTCTCTGCCTTTCGAGATTCCAGCGACGAAGGCATCCAAATACCTCGACAACGGTGATCTGATAGAAGTGGGAAGCCTAAGGTTTGAGGTTCTGTTTACCCCTGGTCACACGGAAGGCGGGATCTGTCTCCTGGAGCGAAAGGAGAAGATCCTTTTCTCAGGAGACACTTTGTTTGCAGGAAGCATCGGCCGGGTTGATCTTCCCGGCGGGGATTGGGACGCGCTGATGAAATCGATACGAGAACAACTCCTTACTCTCGACGACTCGATCATTGTGTATCCGGGCCACGGACCCTCAACAACGATCGGTCAGGAGCGACGGAGAAACCCGTTTCTTGAGCGCGGCTAGCCACAGGTCTCTAGGGCTGTGTTAGCCTTTATCCGCGGACTTGCAAGCCCTTCCCAAAGAGTCACTACGCAGCAGCGGGCAGCGTGATCCTGAAAGTTGTCCCCTTTCCCGCCTCAGACTCTACAGCAATTTTTCCGTTGTGGTTCTCAATCACCTTCCGACAAATACTCAATCCATAGCCGTGCCCGTTTTCCTTCGTCGTGATCTTCTCCACAAATAGCTTTTCTTTGACTTCGGGATCAAGGCCGGGACCAGTATCTGCGACGTCAAGAACAACCAGATTCTTAAGAACATCGTACCCTGTCCTCAACTTTATAGTGGTTTCGTTGTAAGCCTCTACAGCATTGTTAACTAGGTTAAGCAGGACTTGCTGAATCTGCTCTTTGTCCAGAGAAGTTTGTGGCAAAGTTTCCTGTGCTTCGATTTCGATCTTCGCTTTCCGGAACTTCGGCAGCACCTTGATGAAAGCAGCAAAGTCAGCCACGACTTTGTTCAGGTCCTGACGCTTCATATTCGAGGTCAAGCTAGATCGAGCAAGAAGATTTTCTGAGAAGCTGTTGATCCTGTGGACGCCTTGAATGATCTCCATGACAGAGTCGTTAGCACCAGCGGTCGTTCCCTTCACTAATCGTCGTTGAAGCGCTTGGAGTTGCAGAAGGAGAACTGCAATATGATTTTTCAGCTCGTGACTGACTTCAGCAGCCAGCTCGCCCCTCAGTGCCATTTTCTCTGACTTGATGATCTGTTCGTTGGCCTGACGCAGCTCCTCATACGTTTTCTTGAGGTCTTCATACAAGCGAGCGTTCTGGATGGCGATTGCTGCCTGCCCTGCAAGAATCTCGAAAAGGTAGAGGATGTCCTCCTTCTCAACGGGCTGAATGAAGCGACTATCTACGTATATGACTCCAATCGGCTTCTCCGGCGCCTGCAACGGTGCGCACATGATCGTCTGCAACTCCAGATTCACGACACTCTGCCGACGCTCAAAGCGCTCATCGTTCAGCGCGTTCTCGATGCAAATGGATTCACCAGTCGTGAAGACATCTTCGAGGACGCTCGAGCTAACCTGGAAGTTTTCCGGGTGAATGCTCTTCCCATCCCGGTCACGACCAACGACATAGTGGAGCCGACGGTCATCGTCCGCAAGCATAAGGAACCCACGCTCTGCGTTCGTGATGCGGATCGCCTGGTCAATGACCAACTCCAGCACGTCGGGTAAAACGAGTGAAGTATTCGTTTTCCGAACGACGCTGAGAATCGTCTCGAGATTCTGGACTCGTCTATCGAAGCCAATCCGCCGAGCAGTCGCTGATGTATCGACGCGTGACTTTTCTTGAACCAGCTCGTTGAATTTCATGGTGTCCCTCTTTACTCTGCGAGTTCTTCTTTTGTTTTTTCTAATTGACTGCTGGCACCGACCTTCTCGAAGAAGCGACTGGCCTTCTCGAACGCATCTTTTGCATCTTTCCCGTTTCGTCTCTTTTTCTCAAGAAGCCCTAACTCGTAGTAGGATTCTCCAAGGTTCAAGAGATTGCCGTGTTCCTCGTTAATCCGGATGCTGGTCTGGAAGTGCGTCTCGGCAAGATCATACTGCTTCATCTCTCGAAGCACCATGCCTTTCACTTTGTACGCATCGGCCATGCTAAGCCGGTCGTTCGTCTTCTCGAACTGAGCAAGCGCTAGATTGCAAAAAGCCAGAGCGTAAGGATAGTCTGCGAGTTGAAAGCGCACAGAGGCCTTCCCAAGTTGCGCCAGACCCGCAAGCTGGGGATCCTGAAGTTTCGTCGAGATCGCAACGCTCTTATCAAACATGGCAATGGCCTCATTGTAGTCACTCTTCGATAGATGCGACATTCCCATGTTGTGGTAGATCTGTGCTACCCTTCGTGCATCTCCTGCGCTTTCGAAGTACGGGAGCGCTCGTTGATAGTATTCCAGTGCCTTCCGCCATTCCCCCATAATATTGTGAACGATCCCAAGGTTCATCAACACCGTTGCTGTCATCACTTTTTGCTGGGACTGCTCCAGCGCCCGGAGGGCTTTGGAGAAGTGTGACTTTGCCCGTTTCAGATGTCCCTGCTGGGCGAACGATGCCCCAAGGACGTTTTCAACCTTCGCTACTGAAGTGCGATCCTTCGCCTTAAGGAACAAGCTGCGGCTATAATCGAGATCCCGATTCGATTCCTTCCATAGACCCTGGCGACAGTAGACCTCTCCACGACGAAGGAGCGCTTCGGCGACAAATTCCGCATGATCGCCCTTTTCGGCGTATTGCATCACGTTGCTGTACGCTTGCTCGGCCTTTTGCAGCTCCCCGTGCGACTTGAACAGGTCTCCAATTTGCAGCATCACTTCCTGGAACTCGTACGCGTCCAGACTCTGCTTGCACATCGTTACGAGTTGATCATAGGCTGCCCCGTTATCGAGGGAGACTTCTGGTGTGTCTTCCTTCGACAACTTCTGGCCGCCCTGACGCAAGAGACGCCGCTCAACTGCCTGCATCCTTTTCTGGTCGCGAATGAACTTCGAGATAAGCCTCTGGCCACAGTAGTTTTTCAATAGCGAAAGGATCTCCACGCTCAGAACGTTTCTCTCTGATAAGATCATGTTAGTGGTTCCTTCCCTCTTCTAGAGTTCAGTTTCAGCGTTGCGAATTAGTAGCCAAAAGCATATCGTGAGAAGTGTGGAATTTCCCCATCTTCGCACTTGAGCCATCCCTGGCGGATATCCCAGGTAATTGATGCTGCATTCATCGGCTCCCATTGACCTGTATCAGCGTTATAGTAATAAAGCTTGATCGTGGCATTCCTAGGCAACTTTCCAAAATCTACGCCTGTCGCATAGAAATCAAGGATCGCAGGCCTGGAGAACGATGTTGGAGATGGCCCGAAGTCCATGGTTGTCCCCATGTCCTTGTCGTCAAGACTCACGCTGGCCGTAATGTCCTCTCTTACCATACCGGGGGAGAAAGCCAGGCTCAGGTCAATCCCTTCACCACCTTTGCCTCTGAACTTCAGCGTAAGGGTGCCGCCATCGTTTACGGTAATCAGCGCCGAGGCCGTGATCGTCTTCTGCAAAGCAGAATTCGCATCAATCAGCTTGATAATGTGCGGCGCTCGAGCCGTTGGCTGGTCTATAGGCTCCGCCGGGCCAATCTTTTCGCAAGCCATGCCCGCAATCAAAAGCCAGACTATCAACACGGCTCTGCTGGCAAAATTGAAAAGCTTCATGGTGCACCTCCAGAGAATGTTAGTGAATGATGAAGAGCTATTTGTAGAACTGATTTGCCCCTATAACGGACAAGGGCCGTGCCAAAGACCACTCTATGAAGGAACCTGTCGTGGAAAAACCAAGCGAGGGAGTTAGGAAGGCTAAACTGGAACGTCAGAAAAAAAGGTTTCCCGATGAAGACTATCAAGGCACATAGTACCAAACAAAAAGGTCCCGTGTAGACAATCAATTGACATCGGTAGAATCCTGTAATGCTTTGAAGTAGCTCTCCTGCACAGTTCGTTACACTTTGTCATGCGTTAAATTATTGTTACCCATGTTCAAGATACGATCAAGTCGAGGACGCGAGATGCCAAGAATATGAGCTGCCTTTCTCTTGTTGCCGTCCACATGCTCAAGAACCTTTTGCACGTAGAGTCTCTGTACTTCTTGCAAGGAGGCTTTCTCGATTGGCACTACGAGCATAAAGGCCCCCTTGTCCGAGGGAGAAACGAGCGGCTCTTTTTGAGCCCAGGCAGCCTTTTTTCCCGCAACCTCTGGCTTCTCGATGAATTCGAAATCCTGTTCGGTGAGCCACTCACCTTCCTGCAGCAAAGCAGCCCGCTCAATGGCGTGTCTGAGTTCTCGGATATTGCCTTCCCACCTGTAGTCCAGCAGCCACTGCATCGCCTCTTCAGTGACTCCCTTTATCTTCTTGTCATACATAGAGTTATAGGTCTTGATAAAGGCGCTGACGAGCATCGGTATATCTTCTCGCCTTTCGCGCAAAGGAGGCAGTTCTAACGGCAGGATCTTCAGCCGATGATAGAGATCCTTTCTGAATTCCCCTGATCTCATCTTTGCTTCAAGGTCAACGCTCGTCGCTGCGATGATGCGTGCTCTTACAGGGATATCACGCAGTCCGCCCAGCCGCCGCATAGTCCGACTCTCGATTACTTTCAGAAGCTTGGACTGAATCGAATGCGAGATGTCGCCGATCTCATCTAGGAAGATCGAACCATCACCGGCCAACTCGAAGAGGCCGATCTTTCTTTCACGCGCGTCAGTGAAAGCCCCTTTCTCGTAGCCAAAGAGTTCCGACTCGAGGAAGTTCTCGGGCAAAGCTGAACAACCAATATCGACGAACGGACTACTACGGTTGCTGCTATTGTAGTGTATGGCTCGCGCAAGGAGCTCCTTTCCCGTACCAGTTTCTCCCGTGATCAGAACTGTCATCGTAGGATTGTCAATTACTTTCCTCGCACGTCGTAGGGTCTCACGGAGGCGGGGCGAATTCCCGATGATCTGACTGAAGTCATACGTCCCTTGCTGGAATTGAATAAACTCTTCTTTCTTTCTTTTCGTACGCCACTCGTCCAGCAAAAGTCCAATCTGTTCGCTGAGCTTTCGATATTCGCTCGGAAAGATGTAATAACCGTCAGCACCGAGTTTCACCAGTTCCACTGCGTCTCGATGGTCCGCGGAAGTTGCAAGAGCAAGCACAAGCACATCGGGGAACTTGGCGCAAAATTCCCTTACTGCTGAGTGGAGCAGTCGTTCCTCAGCTTCCGCGTCGATGAGGACGACATCGGGAAGGTTGAACATAGCTCTGCCCAGGAGAAAATTTGGAGAAGACGCGAACTGGAGGTGAACATCACCCGCTTCGCCGATCATCTTGCGAACCTCTTCCATCAAGCCCTTTTTCCCACAAAGCAGGATCCTAAACTTCTCTTGCGACTTCGCCATGTTAGTCACCTCTTGTTTTTTCGGAGGTATGATGATATATCTGCAAGGACTCGGGCCCTGTTTTCTGCAGAGAGGTACCTCGTACGGAGATCCGCTGACTTAAAAAGGGAGGCTAGATGCTCAATCACCAACTTTGAGTGAAGGTAGCACTCCTCGGCTTTTGCGCGCTGGCTCCTCAATGCGTATTCCCGGGCCAACGCATTAGGTAGTTTCCAGCTGACTTCGCTGACGATCTCGTCCTTAATCAGCTCTAATCCCTGACGGAACCAAACAAGCGGCTTCTCATTCGCAGCTTCGGCATGCTCACGTGCAATACAGCCAAGCATAAAGGCACATTCCGCTTTCAGAAGAGGAAATGAACCAAGCTCCGGTTCATCATAGGTACTTTGAAGCAATTCGGCGGCCTTGCTGACGGCACCAAGACGCTTTTGCACCTCAGCCAAGCGCAATCTCGCCCAGTAGAGCTTCTCTAGCTGACGGTCTTGATAAAAGAGACTCGTCGCTTTCTCAAGGGCCTCGCGTGCACCTTTGTATTTCCCTTGAAGCAGAAGAAGCGACCCTTTGAGTTGGGCCAACTGCCCATCGTAGATCGAAAGCCTGTACTCCGCCACCAGACGCTCGGCTTCCTCCAGTCCTCGCTCCATTGCTTGGGTATCAGTAAGAACGGAATAGACCTGCGCCATCTGTAACAACGTCTCCACGATAGCTCCATAGTCGCCCATATCTCGGTAGAGACGAAGAGCATCGGACCACGAATCCAGTGCCTGTTCATAATCGCCTTCGGCGTAAGCAACTTCACCGAGGTTAGAGAGAGCCAAGGCAATTCCGCTTTTGGAATTCAGCGCCGTGAAGATCTCTCTTGCTCTGCTGTAGCACTGGCGTGCTTCGTCGAACTGCTTGAGGTGATAGTATGCGATCCCGAGGTTGTTCCGGATCTGTGCCTCCTGGTTTAGGGTTCCAAGCAGCTGGCTTAGTTCGAGTGCCTCTCTCCAATGGGCAATCGCTCCTCGGAACTCCTGAGTTGCGCTCAAAACGTTTCCGAGGTTCATCAGGGAGTCAATTGTTTTTTGCTTGTTCTGAACGCTACTGTAGATCTCGTACGCGGTGGTAAAGGAGTCTTTTGCGTTCTCAAAGTGGCCGAGAAAGAACTCAGCCCTACCAAGATTCGTTTCCACGGAAGCGAGGAGCTCCTTGTTCGGCTGTGCAAGTGCGTACTCCTTCTGGCTCTGACAAATGCTTACAGCTTCTCTGAAAAGGCCACTGGCAATCTTCAACGCAACAATTTCTTGGAGAATGTCAAACAGATCCCGGCCCCCCGTTGTCAAGGCGAGAGCTTCCTCGAAATGGCGCAACGCCCGAGGAGCATCACCGAGTCGGGAGAGGGCCTTGCCCGCTCCATAATGGACGCTCCTCCGTCTGGCGTCATCGGATGAGAGCTGCGAAAGGAGTTGCTCATAGAGCTGAAAGCTTTTCTGGTGACCACCACTGAGGAAGTACGCCCGCGCGAGCTTTTCGCGTAACACTATATACCGATCGGTCCCAGGAGGCGAACGGTCCAACGCAACAGCCTTCTCGTAAAGCGCAATTGCTTGGAGGATTACCTGCTGCTCCAGCGCCAAATCCGATGCTGCTTCGTAGAGCTCCGATGCCTTTTCTTCATTTCCAGCATTCTCATACTGCCGGCCCAGCTCGGACATTTCAGGCCAACTGAGCGGCTCAGGGGACTCGGCATACTTCGCTGCGATGAACTCGTGAAGCTTCTGCCTTCCCTCACCGATCGAACTGTACAAGTAGCGCCCTAATTTTGTGTGTCGAATATGGCAGCGCTCGCCGTTCTCGAGTAGTGAGACATGCCCCTCTCGCTGTAGGCCCTCCAGATAGTTGCTCATGCGAATCTCTTGCATTGGAACAATGCGCTTCAAGAGGCGGATTGACGGCGGATATTCAAAAGATGCAATCACCTGCAGGAGGAGAAGCTCTTCCTTTGAGAGCTTCAAAAATCGACGCGAGAAGAAGCCTTCCAGACTCGATGGAAGAATCTCCTCCAGTCTTCTGGTGATGTCTTCCAGCAAGGCCTCCTCCGCCTCGCGCTTAAGAGGCAGATGATCTGTAATTGTGCGAAGGGCTTCTACAAGGAGGATAGGGATCCCCCCATACAGCTGGTACAGCCTCTCGGGGATGCCCGCCGCATGTCCATGACCGCCAATACAGGTTTTCACAAGCTCAGCCACGTCGCCAGGTTGGAGTTCATCGAGAAGGATGGATCTCACATTAGCCTGATCGAACGGAAGCTCAGATGGTGAATCCGCCGTGAAACCAATGACCAACATGATCTTTCCATCCTTTAATCTTTCTGAGACTGCCTTCAGAGTCTCCAGCGACATCTCGTCCATCTGTTCGACGTCGTCTGCAATAAGGACAAGAGGAACTTTCTCGGAAGCCGCAAGGAGGAAATCGGCGTAGCAGCGTGCGGCACGGCGGTCGGCTGCCCAATCTGCAGCCCCATCCTCAGACAATGCTCTTGATTTTTCCCCGCCAGGGAGGTTTGAGTGAAGATAACCGCGATCTGGGATTTTCGCCTTTTCTCCCCTTGACCGCAACTCCATCTCCACTTGCAGGAGTGTTGGAGCTATCGATGCAAACGGAGAAACAGAGCCCACTCCACCGACTTCCGCGACAAAGATACCGCCAGCACGGGCCGTCTTGGCAACCTCTCGAAGTAGAGACGTCTTCCCGATCCCCTCCGTTCCGACGATGGCAAAAACCTTTTCCGATCCCTTACCCTGAACGATTATGTTGATCGCCTCTTGAACGACTTCTTTTTCTCTACCACGGCCAACAAACTTCGGACGCAGCAGAAGAGAACAGTACTTTCTGAGGACATCCTCTGGGAGATGATCAGTAAACTCCAGCAGCACCTCAAGTGCGTTCGAGAACCGGTCAACAGGATTCTTGGCACAGAGCTTCTCGATCAAGCGTGGAAGCGGGGAAGGCCTCTGGGCCTCGCAGTGAAGAGGCGGGAGTTCTTCGGTGAGGATTTTCTTCACCAACTCAACCGGGCTTGATGCCTCGAAAGGGCAATGTCCCTCCCACAATTGATACATCGTCACTCCTAAGGAATACAAGTCGACACGAGAATCGATAGGACAGCCTTGTAGCATCTCCGGGGCGGCGTATTCCAGCGTGCCCCGAACGGGCACTACGCCAGCTTCGAATGTGGCAGTGCTTAAACCAAAGTCTGTCAACTTGACGACAAGCTCCGGAGGCTGGCCCCACTCAGTGACAATCAAATTCTGTGGCTTGATATCAAAATGAATAACCCCTTCTCGATGGATATACGCGAGCACGCTCAGCGTTTGAATACACACCTCTTCCAGTAGTTCGATCCTCGAACTGGATGGCTTCTGGGCCTGAAAATACGAAAGTGAATCCACACCCGGCGCCCACTCCATCGTGTAGAAGTACTCGCCCACCAGTCCCTCCTGGTCTGAATGCAGGACCATTCCGAAATCGTAGACTTGAACGAGATTCGGGTGCGAGAGGTTCATGAGGACAGAGAATTCCTTTCGCAGTTCATCAACGTCGATCCTTCGTTCAGCAGATGCCCCAAGTACTTTCATAGCTACCTGACGGTCGTGGAGTGTGTCGTGGACACAGAAGACTTTCCCCGCCCCGCCCTCTCCCAATTTCCCTAGTATTTTGTAACGGAAATTAATCATGGAAGAAGGGAAGATGCTTTTTGAACGCTCTCGGCCGCCACATTCGCCGAGACAACCAGAGCAGAGAGCACAACACCGGGGAAAACCCCAACCCACCATGCTGAACCAACGTATGCGAGGGACTCACCAATCATGTTACCCAGGCTTGGCGTGGGTGGTTGAATCCCGAGGCCAAGGAAACTAAGTGCGGCTTCGGCCAGGACCACGTTTCCGAGTTGTAGCACCGATGCAAGCAGAATAGTGGGCAAGACATTCGGAAGCATGTGGTCTCGGATGATCTGAACTGAGGATCGTCCAAGGAGACGCGCAGCCAAGACAAATTCCCGGTCGCGTAGCAGCAGGACCTCACCTCGAATCAAACGTGCTACCCCCATCCATCCTGTAATTGCCAACACTCCTACGAGCAAGAAAATGGAATTCCCAAGGAAAGCCACTAGAGCAATGATCAGGAACAGGGAAGGAAACGCCAGAAATAGGTCTGTCAATCGCATCAGAAGCCTGTCGACCCACCCGCCGAGAAGCCCAGCGATGAGACCGACAATCGAACCGAGAACAATGGCGCAACACATCGCTGCGAATCCAACTGCGAGTGAGATCCTTGTTCCGTAGACGATCCGGCTAAGAACGTCCCTGCCCAGATTGTCTGTTCCAAGCAAGAATATCCTGATCTGCCCCTCATTCGCGCCAAGAGGCTGTCCTCCAAAACGAACAATCCTCTCGTCACGGCTAAGAAGTCTTGTGTTCACTCGGCCCAGAAGACGAACCATCCCACTTGAGGTCAAGAAAGCAGGCTCAACCTGATCCAATGGAACAGAGGCCGGAAATACGACGCCTCTTTCAAACGGCTTCAAAAACCTAGTTGTAATAAGATCGCCTTGTGATGTCGGGGAAAAGGGTGAGAGAAGAGGAGCAGTGAGTGCTACAAAAGCAAACAACATCAGGACTGTATAAGATGCGTTAAGTCTCGGAACCAACAAACCCCGAGGCCTAGCCGAAAAATCCGTCTCTCGCCAACGCCAATTGCGGGAAAGAACTAAGCCTAGGAAGCGTTTTGTTAGGAAGACTCCGGTCGCTAGCCAAAAGAGGCCCGCGACCCAGTATTCCACAAGTCCAGCCTTCAGGAGGTGTTGGGATTCCAATTTAGTGAAAAGGAGAACGACTGGAGTCAGTCCCAGAGAGACTACGCTGGGGTGAACGATCCCCCATCTTTGAATCGTCAGCAGGACGAAAACCAGAAGCCCAATTGGAAACAGGAGTCTGCGCATGAGATCACCCCGAAGCAATTCAATCTTTCATTGCTTTCTCATGATACGACTCGAACTCTCGGATCAACTCTTGCATAGAGAAAGTCGGCGACAAGGTTACCGACTATGACAACAACGCCCGAAATGAGCGTGCAACCCATGACAAGCGGGTAATCCCGCGCGAGGATTGCAAGAACGGCCAGCCGTCCCATCCCTGGCCACGAAAAGATTGTCTCCGTCACGATCGCCCCCGTGAGAAGCGTACCGATCTCCAACCCAAGGATTGTGATCACCGGTGCGACGGCGTTTGGTAGCTGATAGCAGAAAAAGATCTTTCTTTCTGTGACTCCAAGGCTTCGGGCTGCGGTTACGTATTCCGAATTCTGAACCTTCAAGAGGCTTGAGCGAAAGTACCGGGCGATCGCAGCAGCTCCGGAGATCGCGATGGCACATGCGGGTAAAATCAAATGCTTCAGCAGGTCAATGGCTCGATCGAGAGCTGGCAAGCTTTCTGAGTCAACTGAGTACATCAGTGAGGATGGAAACAACTGCAAACCGTAAGCAAAAATAGTCAACAATAGAAAGCCTACCCAAAAAGTGGGAAGCGTGTAGACGACGAGAGTTGTGTTGGCGACGAGCTTATCGAGCCAGGAACCGTAGCATCGCACCGCGACGCTTCCAAGGAATAATCCGACAATAACCTCAATGACGATTGCGGCTGCGGCGAGGAGTGCGGTGTTTGGCAGAAAAGTGAGAATTACTTTCGCCACAGGGCGCTGATGGGAGAAGGAAGTTCCGAGATCCCCTTTGAGAGCATTCGTCAGCCAGCTCACGTATTGGATGAGAATCGGCTGGTCCAGGCCGAACTGTTTGCGAAGCTCTTCAGCAACCTGCGGGGAAATCTTAGGAGAAATGAAATGTGCCAGAGGATCCCCTGGGGCCAACCGCGAGATCAGGAAGACAATCGTGAGAAGTCCGAATAGCAGTGGGATGGCCGAAACTATCCGTTTCGCGACCAGGCGAGCCATCAAGGCCTCTGCTTTGTCCTAATCGAGCGTAATCTACTGGCTGAGCTATCTTGTCGCAATCGCAGATTCGACATACCACTCCCAGGCGTGATGGAGGACGCCGATTACGCCTATGTCAGTACCACCAATGCGCCTGTTTACTCCGACCAAATCATTCTTCCAGTACAGGAACGTGCACGGCTGTTCTTTCACAAAGATAACCTGGAGCTCCTTCCATGCCGGCGCATAACCGACCTCGGTGGTGATGTTCTTTGCCCCCATTAAGATCTCGTGGACACGTTTGTGCTGAAAAGAGACAAGGTTAAACGGTGATCGGCTCAGGTCGCTGCCCCAAAGCTCATCGAGCTGCATCTGCAAAGGGACACTGAACCCCGCGATCCAAGCATCGTATTTCTTCTGCAGTAGGTCTGCCCAGAAGGCTGCTCGCTCAACTTGCTCGATTCCCACTTCGATCTTCAATTGTTTCAGCCGATTCTGAACGACTGCCGCAATGCTCGAGCGCAACTGGTCTCCGGCGGCGATTTTGAGAACGAACGAGAATTTCCGCCCCTGCTTGTCAAGCACACCATCACCGTTCGTGTCTCTCCATCCTTCCTCGGAGAGTAACCGAGTGGCCATAGCTGGATCGTAGCGAAGAGGCCTGAGCGTGTCATTGAAGGCCCACCGAAACAGAGGTGATACAGGTCCAATCGCTACTCGGCCGAATATGCCCAAATACGCCTGTACAATTTCCTCTCGGTCGATCGCCTGCGTCAAAGCCCGACGAACCCGAGGACTGCCGAACAAGGGAGGGGGTCGGAGGTTCTTTCCACCTGACTTAGAGTATTCCACAGGATCGATGTTGTTCCAATTCAAAGCATCGTAGATTCGTTCTCCCCTCTTGATGATTTCGACATGACTCGCCGACTTCTGAAGGTCAAGCGCATCCTCCAACTGAAGATTGGCCACCACGTCAACCTCTCCAGTCCGCAGTTGGGCGATCCGAGATCGCTCATCCGGAATGATACGAAATATCAGCCGGGATAGCT
>JBBIJH010000033.1:12251-20659 GCA_037446075.1 Ignavibacteriales bacterium | reverse complement strand
AAAGCGAGCAAAGAGTTGAGCAAACTCGAGGCCAATGGCTCCCGCACCAATCACTGTCATCGTCTTTGGTAGGGAGGGGATGCTCAGCGCAGCTGTGCTATCGAGAAATCCGCTTTCGTGTAAGCCCGGAATCGGCGGAGCCCACGGCAGCGAGCCCGTCGCGATGAGGATTTTAGCGGGCGAGTAGTGCCGACCGTTGATCGAGAGGCTTCGCTCTCCCATCAAACGAGCTTCGCCCTGAAGAATGGAGATGGTCGGATAGAGTTCTGCAACCTTGATGTACTTTTCTTTCCGAAGTTCTGCGACGAGTTCGTCCTTCATGCGAAGTATTCGCTGCCAATCCGAAGGGGGCGGGCATGCTCCGAGCCCCTCAAAATTTTGGTAAGAACACTTGTAACAAATCTCAGCAGCGCGGATTAACGTCTTCGACGGGACACAGCCGACGTTCACGCACGTTCCTCCGATTGTCCCCGACTCGATGATGGCAACCTTCGCCCCGAGTTCTGCCGCCTTGATTGCACCGGCAAATGCAGCCGAGCCGCCGCCTATAATCATCAGATCGTATTCTGCATCCTCGCGTGGAGGAATTTTCCGCCCCGGATCCAATCCGCGGCGTTCCAATACAATTGCCCGATAACCTGCCTTTTTTACTGCGCTAAGAAGATCTTTCTCGTCAAGGCTGCTCTCAGCGACGACAACGGCTTGGCCTGAACGCCAGCTCCCGACGCGCGCTTCTTCAACTCCCTTCGTGTCCTTGAGAGCTTCAGTTACATGCCTTGCACATCCATCGCAGGTCATACCTTCGACGCGAAGAATGATGTGAGCTTTGGGTTGCATAGATAGCCTGATAAAAGTGGAGAGGGGTTTGGAGAAGCTACTTCCTTTGTAAAGTTTCGGGTTTGGTTTCTGCCGGTTTCGCTTTGAAGCCAATTTCCTCGACATGGTCGATCAAAGTTTTCGGTTGAACAAGAGCAGGGTCGTAGTCGACGATCGCATTCCCCTTCTCATATTGTACCGTGGCTCTATGAACACCAGCGATGCGAGAAAGGGTGCCTTGGATCCCGAAAGCGCAAGCTTTGCAGTCCATCCCCTCAATGTTCAGGACAACTGTTGCCCCCGCTGTGGCGTTTTCGTTTGTCGAAGCGTGCAGGGTTATGCCGAGATACGGGAATGCAATAGCAACCGCCGCAAGGATGGTCGCAAGCCAGACGCTCAGTTTGTTCCACTTGCTGGCGCTCTCAAATTTACATGTGCCGTCTTCGCACTTTACTTCTCGCTTTCTGTAACTGAGATAGAATGCAAGTCCCAGGAGAACTGCGGTAGTCCCGATGAAGTATGGGCGATAGGCTTCAAAGGCTGTAAAGACGCCAATGCTTCCTATGCCAAGCAGCAAGGCCACCACGGGACCGATACAGCAAAGTGAAGCAACTATGGCGCTAACGACTGAGCCGATCGTGGTGATGTTGCTTTTTTCCATCACGTAACCTCCTTAAGCACAAAAGAGTGCTTCTCTTTGGTTTCCTCCATCACAAACATGTCTTGAATATTCTTGACGAAGATGTTATCTTGGAGCGAGTAATAGATCGTTTGTCTTTCGCGGCGGGATTTCACGAGATTCTTGTCTCTTAACCTACGGAGGTGCTGCGAAACGGCTGAATCTGTCAGTTCAAGGATTTCTGCCAGATCGCAGACACACATTTCTTTGTGGGCATGAAGAAGGTAAATGATTTTGAGCCGTTGGAGGTTGCCTGCAACGGCCAAAAGGTCGGCGAGCGTTGAAAGCTGATGCTGCGTGGCGAGATTCCTCTTGATGAGAGCGAATTCGGCCCGGGAGAAGGTTGGGCCAATACAAACTTTTCCTTCGATATAGACTTTCCGCATCGGGGCACCTTAATTTAGTGAATGCTAAAATACTAAACCGTCCTCGATCTTGCAGAGTTCCCTCCGAAGTGAAAACCCTGCTAAAGTTTCTCTATTCCATCGTTCTCCTGAAATGCAGCCTGTCAGCGCTGAATTGCGCCGGTGAGGCACCACCAAGTGGTGGTCCCGTCGATACCACACCTCCAAAGATCATCGCAACCTACCCGGAGCCGAATACTGTTGAGTTCTCCGGAAACCGGATTACCATCCAATTCGATGAACATGTCGACCCCCGGTCTGTAGAGGAGTCCATTTTTATTTCCCCGCATCTTGGAATCCTCGAGTTTGACTGGAGTGGGAAGACTGTAGAGATCCGGTTTTCCGAGCAGCTCCGCCCCGCTACCACGTACGTTCTAACCGTTGGCACTGACGTCGTGGACGTGCGCAACAGGAATCGCATGGAAAGCTCCTTCAGCCTAGCCTTTTCCACTGGGGTTGGGATCGATTCCGGGATCATCCGCGGTCGAGTCTATGACGAGAAGCCCGAGGGGGTGATGGTCTTTGCCTACCGGTTCGATTCAGCCACCGTTGGCAGCCTGAGCCCATCCGAAGAAAAGCCTCACTACCTCACACAGACAGGAAAGGCAGGATTCTTTGAACTCTCACACTTGGCATTTGGCACCTATCGCCTGTTCGCCATTCGTGATCAGTTCAAGAATCTTCTCTACGATCCGACCGTCGACGACGTGGGCGTGTATAGCCGGGACATCGTCATCGATAGTCACCATCCTCGATTCAACGAGGTCAAATTCCAATTGACCAAAGAGGACACAACCCGGCCGCAACTGTTCGAAGCCTCTGCGCCGGATGAAAGGCACGTTCTCCTCAGGTTCAGCGAGCCTCTTGACCCAAGTCGCGCGAGTCCTGGATCCGTTGAAATTCAGGATACTGTAAACGCGACTCCCCTGACAGTCCACGAGGCGTTCGTCGATCTCACGAAACCTTCAACGATGGTTCTCGTAACGGCGGCCCAATCCTCCGGCCGTGTCTATCGGGTCAGCGTTGACAACGTTTATGACGTGAGCGGGAATCGAATCAACCCCGTGCTGAACCGGGCTGTGTTTCCGGGGAGCAGCCGTCCCGACACAGCCGCGCCTCGACCAGTGTTTTTCTCGATCTCGGACAGCGCAAGGCAAATCCCGCTGCGGCCCCGCGTGACAGTGTATTTTGACGACGCAGTGAGGAAGCAAGGCGCCGAGGCAGCCCTGCAGCTTGTCGATAGCACGGGGAAGATGGTGGTTGGCTCTTTTCGATGGGAGACCAGCGCGGCACTGGGATTCCTTCCGAATGAAGATCTCCTCAGCAAAGCATGGTACAATCTCCGATTGCGACTCGATGATATCATGGACATGGCGGGGAATCGCCTATCCGATTCGGTTATCGTGCGCCGATTTGAAACGCTCGACCGAGCTAGCCTTGGAAGTCTCGAGGGAGAGCTGATTGACGAGACAGGGGGAAGGGATTCTACAGCGTATATCCTGAGAGTGGCGGGTGTGGGACAGAACAGAAAATCGTCCTATGAAGCCAAGCTACATCATCCGGGGAGATTCGAGATGACAAACCTCACTGAGGGGTTTTATGTGCTGAGTGTCTCTCGTGATGATGATAACAATGGTCGATACTCGTTTGGGAGGCCGATTCCTTTTCAGCCAAGCGAGATCTTCTCCTTCTATCCTGATACCTTGCGTATACGGGCGCGGTGGCCGCTCCAAGGTGTGGTCATTCACCTCAAGTAGTATGCGCGTCACTCATTCATCATCCTTCGGGGTGCAGGGGGGCTACGTCGAGGGGGGTTCTTCACGACGCGGTCTGCGACGATCCAGGCGTCCGAATAGCCTTGCTCGAGCAGACTCTTCAAAAGCGGATTCGCATCCAACCGCGTCAGGAAATCGCCGACACGAACTTTGTAGTAAGGGGAATCGTAGATCACGTAGATACCAACGTGCTCGGGGAGAAAGGCAAGCTCCGCCTTCAGTGCATTAGCAGTGTCAATCTCCGTCGTTGATAACACCTGGATGCGAAAACCTTGAGTCATCTCGAGAGGAGTGCTCTTCTCTTCCTTTCCCTCCTTGGCATTTTGGGTTGAGTCTACCTGAACGAGGTGCTCGATGACTTCTACGGGTGGGTCATACTTCGAGGGCTGGAACTGTGCCTCGTATCTCTCCAAGATTCTTTTCTCCTCTTCCGCCTCACGCTCTGGCCTCTCCGTAGATGCAGGGCCAGCACATGCGGCGACAATAGCCGCGCAGAGCGAAGCGGCGAAAAGAAAGACCGAGTGTTCACGATGCGACGACATCACACGCAGCTATTTGGCCTACTTTGGCACTTCAACGATCCAGGAATCGGAATACTCTCCCGGGTACTTTTGCTGAATTGTTTTCCGGAACTCCAGAGCGCTGTCCCGGATTGGAAAACTTCCAACAGATACTTTGTAAAGCCTCATCGTCGCGTCGTAGTACGTGCGGACGGGTTGGGCGAAGCGGGACTTCGCTAACTGCTCCACACGGGCGGCGTTGTCCGCGCTCTCAAAAGCACCAATCTGAACTGCATACAAAGTCCCTATCGCCCCGGGAGCCGGCGGTTGTTTTTCTTCGGACTTTACTGGTGGAACCACTTTAACTTCTGCGGTATCCTTTTTCGCAACCGCACCTTCTGGAGGGGTTTGCATTTCCTCCTGCTCTGCTTGTTCAGAAACCTTGCATCCCCCCTGAGAGTAAGCCATGACGATCACGAATGCAAAAGTCAGGAGTTTACTGAGCGTACTTTTCATAGTACCCTCCTCTTGTAGTCTTGGACTAGAAGGAAAGACTTCACTGAATCCTACTAATAAGTCGATTGAACTTCTTTCTCCCCGCTGATGATCTTGACGCTCGCACTTGCGCCAATGCGGTCAGCGCCACTGGCAACCATTGCGAGTGCTTCCTCTCTGCTGCGAACGCCTCCCGCTGCCTTCACACCCATTGCCGTTCCGACCACTCGTCGCATCAGGGCAACATCGCCAGCTGTTGCCCCACTTTTTCCAAACCCTGTCGACGTTTTGACGAAGTCCGCACCAGCGCGCTTTGCTAGGAGACAGGCTTTTACCTTCTCTTCATCCGTCAGAAGGCAGGTTTCGAGAATCACTTTTGTCAGCGCTCCGTAGCGCTTTGAAGTTGTGACGACGCCAAAGATGTCGTTCTCGACGTACTCGAACTCCCCAGACTTGAGCATGCCGACGTTAATTACCATGTCGAGTTCTTGAGCGCCTTCGCGGAGGGCCTGCTCGGCTTCAAACACCTTCGTTGCAGTGTTACTGGCGCCGAGTGGAAATCCAATGACAGTGCAAACCTTGACGCTGCTGTCTTTGAGAAGCTGGGCACAGAGGGGAACGTAGCAGGGATTGATGCACACGCTCGCAAACCTGTACTTCTTCGCTTCTGTGCAGAGCGTCTCGATCTGCTGTTTCGTAGCCTCAGGTTTTAGCAGCGTGTGGTCGATCATGCTGGCAAGGTCCAGGTCGACACCACCCGCCGCATCAACCCCGAGACCAGCGCTCACGCGTGCAGCTCCGTTTCGGATGATGTTCTTTACACCATCTTTATTGTGGATGACGCAGAGGCCATCCGTGCAGGTTCCTTCTGCGCAGCATTCGTGCGCTCTCATTAGCCTCTCACGAAGAACTTGATTTATCGTCTGCTCGATCTTCTCTTGATCCATGGTGTTGCTGCTAATCCTTGAAGACTTTGCGACACTGGTCCCGGCCTTCCATCGCTCTGTAATTTAACCACGAAGGTTACCAAAAGCAATTTATTAATCGACGTGCGCGTTGTCTTGCTTCGTGTCAACGACTCTAATATTCACCCTCAGGGATTACCTTTTCAATACTTTGCGCGCCGTGCTCTGGTGAGAACCATTTCCCAGCTTCTGCGCGCATCCGTGCGAGCTTCTCGGCGTGTGCGAGGACGTCTCGGCGGCGCTCGGGATTCTCTTTCGTGAGGATGTCAATCCAGTCCCTTCCATATTGTGCGTGCACAATCTCGTCAGCGAGGATGTAGTCGAGAAGTTCGGCCGTTCTTTGATCTCCTGCCTTCGCGGCCTCGTCCTTCCATTCTTTCAACCGGCCACAAGCAACATGCTCAGATAATCGGTTTCCGTACGCAAGGCGAGCTAGGGGATCGGGATGGTTTTCGTTATACTCCCAGGAGAAAAAGTAGACGGGATGTTGTCCGATGTATCCGCCAAGCTCTTCAATCCGCTTTGCGACGATCTCTGCATGTCTTGCCTCGTCCCACGCCTGATGAGCGAGGTCCATCCTCATCTCCCACGGCAGGTCGGGAAACTCGGCGAGCATCTTTCCCATTCGCTCAACGGTCACGACTTCATTGTTCAAAAGGGTGTGCAGGGTGTATATCCGGCCTGCTTCATTTGCAAACGGCTTAGCCGGAGGAAGCTCATGAACAGGAACGACTTTCCAGCGTTGGTCACGAGCTGGTGCCTTGACAAACGGAAATTTCTTAGAATAGGAGTAGGTCACTTTATCCCACGGGGCCGCTCTGTCGGACTGTTCCTCCCGCTCGTGGACGTCCGTATATGGCAACCAATTCTCATCCGCGCCTCGACCCGTTGCGCCTCCCACAGTGACGAGCGCTTCCTCAAGATGAGTTTGCCACTCGAGCGCGGTCCGACGTTTTTCTGGAGAATTGGCAAGGTTCTCAATCATCCCCTGGCCCCACTCGATGTGCTTCTTGGTTCGTTCAATGATCGGCTCGAGGATTCGCTG
Source organism: Ignavibacteriales bacterium (assembly GCA_037446075.1). GTDB lineage: Bacteria > Bacteroidota > Ignavibacteria > UBA10030 > JAHEZR01 > JBBIJH01. The sequence continues at coordinate 13,980 of JBBIJH010000033.1, read as the reverse complement.
GGTCGGGTTGTCGGCCATTGCGTCCGTCGCTTCGAGATGGTAGATGTAGTGAGCAAGCAGGTGGGGTTTCAGGACGCGGTAGACGGCAACGAGTCTACGGAGAGTGTCGCCGGTATTCCAGATTTCTTCACACACCCGCACGAAGTCGTCGTTTGGAGCGTGAGTTTTCTTGGGGTTCATCTGGAGCTCAGCCATGCGTTTTCTTAAGGCATCCGCTGTCTGTGCCTGGTCCCACATCTGGTAACCAAAGTTGATCTTCACGGGCATTTCAACGACACTCATTGACCACCCACCTAGCATCTCCAGGATTTCGATTTCCGTATAGCGGTAGTTTGCCAGGCGTCTGGCATTCTCTTTTACCGTGAACCGGTTGCCAAAACTTCTTCTATCGACGACTGCCATCCTTTTTCACTCCTCTTTATGATTGGCGAGCAACATTGCCCTGATTAAATTTGTTCCAATTTTACTTTCGGCGCCAGATGCTCAGCTTCAGAGAAGCTGACATCCACTACGGCCCAGCGTGAGGCGTTCACGGCCCCAGCAGCGGTCGCGAAACGCAGTGTCTTCTCGATATCCCAATCCTGCATGAACCCATAGATTGTTCCCGCTACAAATGCATCGCCTGAACCCGTCGAATTGACAGTGGTGACCTCTGGAGGCATCACCCTCCAGCGCTGTCCGAGATAACTCACGAAGAATGGCTTATCCGTGTCTGTCAGTGCGACGAAGGGAATCCCTGCCTCCTCGAGTTTCGTCAACTCCTCTAGGACCGACTGTTCGGACGACAACTTTGTGCCAAACGTTTGCTCATATTCTCTCAAATTCGGCTTGATCATGAAAGGTTTGGCCTTCAAACCATTCTGGAGAGCGATCCCATAGGTGTCGAGCACGGATTTCTTCGAGAGGCTGTGCGCTTTTGAGATGAAGTCGGAGTAGAAGCAATCGAGATGGGCTGTCGGGGTGCTCCCCGAGAGTACCAGCCACTCACTTAGTTGGAGGAGTTCATGACACTTTTCTCTCAGACGGTCGATCTCCTCCTTTTCGAGCATGTGTGGAGGTTCAAAGATTCCGGTCGAGCGACCACTCTCTGTCTCTACAATCGTGATCCCCTCTCTCGTGAAGTCTCTGATGTGAACAAAGTCATGCTTCACCGCTTCACCATCCAGCAGCTGTTCAACAATCCTTCCGATCTCTCGTCCCATGAAGCCCGTGGCGACGGCTTCCACACCGAACCTCGTCAACTGACGGGCCACGTTAATTCCTTTCCCGCCAGGGACCATTTCGCGTTTCGACGCTCGTGTGATTTCGCCTGGCCGAAGTCGATCAATGTAGATCGTCTTGTCGAGCATCGGATTCAGCGTTACCGTGGTGACCATGCGAGGAGGAAAGGATCCCCGGGGCTATGACGTGAATGAGTTCATGAAAATGATCGGAGCGAGAGATTTGTCACTCCGCCAGGCTCGCGTAATGGCTGCGAAGCTTCTCAAGGTTGTGCAAAAAATCCCTTTTCTTCTCGAGTTCTCTTTCCACAATCTCTCGGGGCGCTTTCTCGACGAACTCTTTCCTCGCAAGTTTCGCTTCCACGCCCTTCAGCATCTGCTCGAAGCGCGCAATCTCCTTCGAAAGCCGTGCCTTCTCTAGGTCAATGTTGATGAGACCTTCCAATGGAATAAAGAGTTCTTGACCAGCAACTACTGCACTGGCGGCGTGCGCTGGCTTGTCGACATCC
>JBBIJH010000033.1:1487-12222 GCA_037446075.1 Ignavibacteriales bacterium | reverse complement strand
TAAACGCTGGAGGTAGCTTTGATCTCTCTCGAGTATTTGAACCCTTTCAGCTTCATGGCACCGCACGACGAGGTCCGCAATCTTGAATGGAGGGACGTCAAGTTCACTTCGGATATTCCTGACAGTCATGATTACTTCTCGAATGAAGTTCATCTCCTCTTCCGCCTTGTAGTCGACAAGCGAAAGATCCGCCTGAGGATATTCTTCTCTCATGATGCTCTGCTCGCCCAGGTCGCCCAAATTGTGCCAGAGCTCTTCCGTAATAAAAGGCATAAAGGGGTGGAGTAGTCTGAGGATTTCCTCAAAAATCCAGATCGCTCGATCAAGCACGGCTTGGGACACCTCACCGTTTTGTGCGGGATCAATCCGGTCCTTGATCAACTCCAGATACCAATCGCAGAAGTCGTGCCAGGCGAAGTCGTAGATCATCTTCGCGGCGCCATTGATGTTGAACTCCTCAAGGGCTTCGTTCAGGGAGTCGACCGTGGACTGGAGCTTGCTCAAAATCCATCGATCGGCGAGATCTAGGTGAAGAAGTGAGATGTGAGATCTGGGATCTGAGTCTCGTTCAACCCTTTCCCTGACATCTGAATCTTGAATCCTGAATTCCCCCAGACTTTGTTTGCTGAGCATCAGGAATCTTCCCGCATTCCAGACCTTGTTTGCAAAGTTCCGACCGAGCTTGCACTTTTCATTCGAATACAGAACGTCCTGTCCAATGGGAGCAAGGTAGACGACAGTAAAGCGAAGCGCATCGGCACCGTACTCCTCGATAACGTCCAGGGGGTCGGGCGAATTGCCCAGCGACTTGCTCATCTTCCGACCCTGGGCGTCGCGAATGATACTGGTAAAGTAAACATCCCGGAAAGGAACTTCATCCATGAACTGAAGGCCCGCCATCACCATGCGTGCGACCCAGAAAAAGATGATGTCTGGTCCCGTTACCAGCGTGTTCGTTGGGTAGAAATATCTCAGGTCTTCGTTCTGCTCTGGCCAGCCGAGTGTGGAAAAAGGCCACAGCCATGAAGAAAACCAAGTGTCGAGCACGTCTTCGTCCTGCCGATACTCAGTGCACCCGCATTTCGGACATTTCTCGGCCGGCATCTTGCGGGCGACGGTCATATAGTCGCAGCCGTCACAGCAGCAGTAATAAACCGGGATGCGATGACCCCACCAGAGCTGCCGGGAGATGCACCAGTCACGGATGTTCCTCACCCAGTGTTCATAAATCTTCTTGAAATGCTCTGGATGGATACGAATCCTTCCTGACTCCACGGCTTCAAGGGCTGCCTCGGCGAGCGGCTTCATCCTTACAAACCACTGGTCTGAGAGATAAGGCTCGATGATGGTCTCGCATCGGTAGCATCTACCGATGTTATAAACGTATTCTTCCACTTTGACGAGATAGCCACCAGCTTCGAGGTCCTTCACGAGCTGCTTTCGGCATTCAAACACATCTAGGCCTTGGAATGGCGCCGGGACAATCTCATTGAGACGACCGTGGGTGTCGAGGATATTGATCCGTTCAAGATCGTGGCGCTCAGCGATCAGAAAATCGTTCGCGTCGTGTGCAGGTATAACCTTCAACATTCAAGTCCCAAAAGAAGGATAAAAGTAGGTATCGGGTATGATGGGGAGCCTTCGACCGACGAGAGGAAGAATCGCTTTCTTCCCGTGGAGGTGCTTGTAGCGTTCATCCTCCGGGTGTACGGCGATAGCCGTATCTCCAAGCATTGTCTCGGGTCGGGTGGTCGCGACGACGGCGAATTCTTCCTTCCCCTCGATTGGATATCGAACATAATAGAGATGGCCATGAGTCTCAGACGGTTCTACTTCGTCGTCGCTCAGCGCTGTGTGGTCTTTCGGGCACCAGTTTACGATATACTTTCCACGGTAAATGAGGCCCTTCTCATATAGGCGAACAAAGCATTCGAGTACTGCGTTGGACAACCCCTCATCCATCGTGAATCGTTCGCGCGACCAGTCACAGGAAACCCCGAGCTTGCGGAGCTGCTTCGTAATCGTCGATCCATATTCTTCCTTCCACTTCCACACTTCTTTGAGGAAAAGTTCACGTCCTAGCTGTTGCCGGGAGATCCCTTTCTTCATGAGAGACTTCTCCACGACGTTCTGCGTGGCGATTCCCGCGTGGTCGGTTCCCGGAATCCAACATGCTTCATAGCCCTGCATCCGTTTCCAACGGATAAGGATATCTTGGATCGTATTGTTGAGGACGTGCCCCATCGTCAGGATGCCGGTAATGTTCGGAGGCGGCATGACGATGGTAAATGGGCGGCGGTTTGTTCTGGGAGTGGCTCGAAAAAGGTTTCTTGATTCCCAGAATTCGTACCATTTAGCTTCAACAGCCTTGGGCTTATACGTAGTTGCGTGTTGCTCAGACGCGCTGGATGACTTTTCCATAGATCTGCTTTAAGAACCTTTCGTCCTCCTCGTTCGCAATTTAGAATTTTTTGACAGAGAATCAAGGTGAAGGAATTCGGGAAACCCTTTAAATCATTGAATGAAGTTGTTGCATTTAATTGAGAAATGTAAGTATATTTCGCTGTCAATTGCGAATGCGACTCAGAGATCGAACTGCCCGGCAGACGTACAAGGCTGCTGGCGTGGACATCCGTGCGGCGGAGGAGGTAGTTCGCCAGATCAGGCGGGCCGCCCGAGCGACCTTTTCACCGTCTGTTCTTTGTGATATCGGAGCCTTTGGCGCCTTCTTTGACGGGAGATTCCGTGGCTATCGCCACCCCGTCCTCGTCTCGAGCGTCGACGGCGTGGGGACGAAACTGAAAGTGGCTGCGATCATGGGGCGGCATTCGTCGGTCGGGGAGGACCTTGTCAATCATTGTGTCAATGACATTTTGGTCTGTGGGGCGCGGCCGCTGTTCTTTCTTGATTATGTTGGAATCGGAAGGCTTGATCCCCGTGTCGTCGGTGAGCTCCTCCGAGGCATGATCAAGGCGTGCAAGGAGAATCGGTGTGCGCTGATCGGCGGTGAAACGGCGGAGATGCCAGGATTGTATCAGGATGGAGACTTCGATCTCGTCGGCGCAATCGTCGGCGTGGCTGAGCGTGAAGGGCTTCTCAACGGAAGCAAAGTCCGTGAAGGGGATGTCCTTCTGGCTCTTCCTTCCACAGGTTTGCACACGAATGGTTATTCACTTGCGCGCAAGGTGCTCTTGGGAAAGTTTCAGCTTCACGATTTCATCGAGGAATTGGGGGAACGATTAGGTGACACACTCCTCAGAATTCACCGTTCATACCTTCAGGCGATCACTGCACTGGAAGAATCGGTCAGTATCCACGCGATGGCGCATATCACAGGGGGAGGTATCGTGGGCAATACTAGGCGGGTTATTCCGCGCGGACTTGGGATTGAGCTCGATTGGAGCACCTGGGAGAGGCCGGCGATTTTTCGCTTGATCCAAACCGTGGGCAATGTTTCAGAAAGTGAAATGCGAAAAACATTCAACCTCGGGGTTGGCCTTGTGATGATTCTGGAGGAGCGTGAAACTGAGAAAGCCATGAGGAGCTTGAGACGGATGGGCGAGAGTCCTTTTGTCATTGGTTCTGTTCAAAAAGCTAGCAAGCGGACTTAGCGTTTGGAACCCAAAAGAAAAGATACGAGGCCGATCCCGGATTCGGGAGACTTGAGCTTCGAGGAAATGAAAAATCGTCTCCTCGAAGCTCAGGATTTTTCCCGACGCGTCAACGGCCTGAGTGATTTTCTCCTTCGCCTCGAAAGTGCCAAAACCCGCGAGGATGTCTTCCGCATCCTTCAGACCGAGTCGAAATCCCTGCTAGAGTTTGACACGCAGTTTGTTGCTCTTCTCACTCCGAACCGCAGTCAGTACGCAATCACCGTTCTCAGCCCAACGAAGAGTTCTTCTACCCCGAACCGTGAGGTCTCTGAAGTCTCCGAATCTCGAGTAGGACGCTTGGAGATCGAAACCCCGATCCCGGTGGAACAAAGCGAGGGAGGAGCATGGCTGGATCTGGGTCTGAAGTCTATGCTTATGGTACCCCTGAGGACGTCGGAAGAGACACTTGGTTCCCTTTCTTTTGGCTCCTACCGCGCGAACGCCTTCGGAGAAGCAGATCTTTGGATCGCACAGTTGCTTGGTGTCCATGTTGCGATGGCCCTTCGTACTCTGTCGATGCGGACAGGGGAGAGGAAGCGAGACGAGCATCTGGGTTCGATGTTCCGAGCCTTGAATGAACTCAGTGCGATCCTCGACCCCGACGAGCTTCTCACTGCGATCCCAAGCGCCGTCAGGAAGCACTTTAATTACTTCGATGTATCGGTTTTTGCAGTCAGGAAGGAATCGAACCAACTCGTCCTCGTCGGACATTCGGGGAACTACGCTGAATACCTGCCGTGGGGGTATAAACTCAACCTGGGTGAAGGCATCATCGGATGGGTCGCAACGCGGGGAGACAAAGCGGTCGTGAACGACGTGTCAGTGGATCGCCGCTATGTCGGCCCGTCGGAGAGCCGGACGAAGTCCGTCCTAGCTATTCCGCTTCGGTCGGGAAACGAAGTTGTAGCGGTGCTGAATATCGAAGAGCCCAACTTGAACGCCTTCGACGAAACTGATACCGTCACATTCCAGCTCTTTTGCGAGCAGCTAGGGAATGCTTACCGAAATGCCATGAGACACCAAGAAATAAGAGAAACTGCGGAGCGGCTGACAGAACTGGATAAACTAAAATCAGAATTTGTCGGTATCGTATCTCATGATTTCCGGTCGCCTCTCTCCAGCATCATGCTGGCGGCGCGAGGGCTACTGAAATTTGAAGAGCTAACTGAGAACAAGCAGCTCAAAGAGTATGTCAACATTATCATCGAACAAGCCAATCGATTGAATCGACTCGCCGAGGATACTCTCTCCGTCACGGAGCTGGAGTCGGGCCAGCTGAGCTATTCGTTCAAGATTATCAATGTGGAAAGACTGGTTCAGGATGCCCTCGCCCTCGTGAAGTTCTCGAGCAAACATAAGCTGACCTATCACATTGACCCCAATGTGGCATACGTAAAGGGGGATCAAAACAAACTCCGGCAGGTTGTCACAAATCTCATCTCAAACGCGGTGAAGTATTCCCCTCAGGGGGGAAATGTTACCGTTGATGTACAAGAGTACTCTGCAGGTGAAGTGCTTTTCTCAGTGAAGGACGAGGGAGTTGGGATTCCAGATGAACAAAAGGACAAGCTCTTCCGAAAATTCTCCCGCGTGAGTCAAAAGGAAGTGAAAGATATTCGAGGCGCAGGGCTCGGATTGTGGATCAGCAAAGAAATCGTGAACGCCCACGGAGGTCGGATTTGGTGTGAGAGCGAGGTTGGCAAGGGTAGCACGTTCCGGTTTACGGTCAAGAAAGCGGTTGGCTGATCTCGGGCAGGAACGAAAGGTTGACTTTCACAGGCGATCTTGTTATATTGAGCCGCCGAATTTGGGGAAGAAGTGAGTTTTTATGGCCACTACGTCAGATTTTCGTGTCGGAATGACAATCCGCCTCGGCGGAGAGCTGTATTCGATTGTCGAGTTCCAGCATGTGAACCCCGGGAATTGGCGTGCCTTTGTTCGTACAAAGCTCAAGAGTCTCAAGAAGGATAAAGTGATCGAACAGCGCTTCCGGGCCGGTGAGGAGGTCGAAATCGTCCGAATTGACCGGAAACCTTACCAGTATCTCTACCGTGAAGGGACCTCCTACGTCTTCATGGATCAGGAGACTTATGATCAGATCTCCCTGGAGGAAGAACTACTTGGCGAAGGAGGGAAATTTCTACGGGAGGGAGAAGTCCTGGAAATTATGTTCAATGGGACCGAGGTAATCGGTGTGGAACTTCCTACGGCAGTTGACCTTCGAGTCATGGAGACCGTACCGGGAGTGAAGGGGAATACGGCGACAGGTGGAACGAAGCCTGCGACCGTGGAATCGGGGGCGACCGTTAGTGTGCCGCTCTTCATCAACGAGGGTGATGTGATACGGGTGGATACACGGACGGGCGAGTACGTAGAACGAGTAAAGGCTGCCTGATTTGGTTGAAGAAAGCTCAGAAACCGCCCCCCTCGAGAAGGGTCCACTTCGAATGGATCTTCGATATCTGAAGAAGCTACTAAAACTGGTTGCTGAAAGCGGAGTTGATGTTCTAGAGATCGAAGAAGAGGGGAAAAGGATTCACATTGCCAAGCACAGGAACAACACCGTCGCGACCTATCTACCGTCTCCAACTTTACCGGCAGGCAGTGCCCAATCGGCAGGGTCGGTAACCTTGTCCATGCCATCGGAGCCTGCGGTTGCTCCACCAGCGGTGGGAGTCGCTGAGGCTGCGAAGCCCGAAGTGAAGTATCACGAAATCCGGTCTCCCATCGTTGGCACCTTCTATCGTGCTCCAGCCCCGGATGCAGATCCTTTTGTGGAAGTGGGACAAATGGTGCAACCTGGAACGGTTCTCTGCATCGTCGAAGCAATGAAGCTGATGAATGAAATCGAGTCCGACATCGCCGGACGAGTTGCAAAAATCGTTGTCGAAAACGCTCAGCCAGTTGAATACAACCAAGTACTTTTCCTGATCGAGCCAGTCTGAGTTCCCCATCCCCGATCTCACTCCTGACCAAGCACTACAGGAAATGGGTTGCAGGTCGGAAAGCGGGCTACCTTCAAAAGATGTTCAAGAAAATCCTGATTGCAAATCGGGGTGAAATCGCTCTCAGAATTCTCCGCACGTGTCACGAGCTGGGAATCCGAACTGTCGTGGTTTATTCCGAAGCTGATCGGGACTCCCTCCATGTACGCTTCGCTGATGAAGCTGTCTGCATCGGTCCGCCTCCCTCAAGGGATAGTTATCTAAACATCCCCCGCATCATCGCTGCCGCCGAGATCACGAACGCAGACGCGATTCATCCAGGCTACGGATTTCTGGCTGAGAATGCCAACTTTGCCGAGATCTGCGCTTCCTCGGGTATCACCTTCATCGGACCAACGTCTGAGATGATTGCCCTCATGGGCGACAAGGCGCTCGCTCGAGAGACGATGAAGAAAGCGGGCGTCCCGCTCATTCCCGGCAGTGATGGTGTGATCTCGGATCTCAATGCGCTCCGCGAGGTTGCCAATGAGCTGGGTTATCCTGTAATGATCAAAGCCGCAGCCGGAGGAGGTGGAAGGGGGATGAGGATTGTCGAGAACGACGAGCAGTTGGAGAAATCTTTCCAGGCTGCAGGAGCTGAGGCGGAGTCTGCATTTGGAAATCCGAACCTCTACGTTGAGAAATGCATCGACCCAGCCCACCACGTAGAGATACAGGTTCTAGGGGATCGACATGGGAATGTGATTCACCTTGGAGAGAGGGATTGTTCGATTCAACGCCGACATCAGAAATTGATTGAGGAGTCTCCTTCCCCTATCGTAGACGAGGAACTGCGCGAAAAAATGGGTTCAGCGGCTGTTGCGGGGGCAAAGTCGGTAAATTATCTTGGCGCGGGGACCATCGAATTTCTTGTTGACGATGAAAAGAACTTCTACTTCATGGAAATGAACACGCGGATTCAGGTGGAACATCCTGTCACAGAAGAGGTCACCGATGTCGATATTCTCAAGACCATGATCCGAGTTGCGGCGGGTGAGCGCCTGAGCAAGAAACAAGTCAAACCCCAGGGATGCGCCATCGAGTGCAGAATCAACGCGGAGGATCCAGACCATGATTTTCGCCCGTCGCCGGGTAAGATCACGAGTTTCCATGTCCCGGGAGGGTTCAAGGTTCGGGTAGATACGCATGCCTACGCTGGCTATGAGATTCCTCCGCATTACGACTCGCTGATCGCAAAGCTGATTGTCCACGCTCCGACGCGACCGGAAGCGATCAATAAGATGACTCAGGCGCTAGAGGAATTTATCATCGAGGGTGTCTACACGACCATCCCTTTCCACAAGAAAGTCATGGCGGACAAGGATTTTCGAGAGGGAAGGTATAATACCCGTTTCGTCGAGAGAATCGCAAACAGTGACTAACCGAGAGGGTCCTAACCCGAATGCGAGACCAAGGGAATCTGCCCACCTCCACCAACCTCTGGGGCGGAGAGGAACTTTGCCGTACACCGGAGGGCTGTTGCTGACATCAGATGCTTTAGGGTAACTCGGATGTTTAGTAAGCCATAAGATGCTTCCTTTTTTTCCAAACGATCAACGGCGAAGGTGCCGAGAATGAACTTTCCAGAAAACCTGAAGTACACCTCTCAACATGAGTGGATCCTTGTCAGAAACTCCACCGGTACGATCGGCATTACGGACTACGCACAGAGTGAGCTGGGGGACGTTGTGTTTATTGAGTTCCCTCCGGTGGGAAAGCAAGTGCGGAAGGGGGAGTCCTGTGCAACGATCGAGGCTGTAAAGACTGTCGCAGATCTTTTTTCCCCCGTGTCCGGCGAAGTAATTGAGGTGAATGAGAAGTTAAAGACTGCCCCAGAACTTGTGAACAAGGATCCGTACGGAGAAGGCTGGATGGTGAAACTTCGAGTTAATGACCCGACGGAACTCGGTGCTCTTCTCAGTGCGACTGATTACAGGAAGTTAGTCGGTCAATGAATGCGGTGGTTAACTGTAACTGCAGCCGAGCATTGTAGCGCCGCATTGAAACAACCAAGAGGGTTTGCCACGAAGACGTAAAGTCACAAAGAAATCAAGAGTGGCTCAGAAAAAATCTTTCCCGACAATCTCACTTGTGGTCAAGCTCTTTCCTGAACTCTGGTTGATTTTCTGATCAGAACACCATGACCTATTTCCCGAATACAGATGACGACCGCCGCGAAATGCTCAGGGCGATCGGGATCGAAAGCCTCGAAGATTTGCTCGCGAATATCCCTCCGGAGATTCGATTAAAAGATGGCATCCGGCTTCCGGAGCCTCTATCTGAGATGGAGGTTTTGGACGAGTTGGAGGCGCTGGCTCGGAGGAACAAAGGAGCCAACGAAATAATCTCGTTCCTTGGAGCCGGAGCCTACGATCATTTCATCCCATCGGTTGTCGGTGCCATCATCTCTCGCCCCGAATTCTATACTTCCTATACACCATACCAAGCCGAGGTCAGCCAAGGGACCTTGCAAGCGATGTATGAGTATCAATCTATGATTTGCCAATTGACTGGGATGGACGTAGCTAACGCGTCAATGTACGACGGTGGGAGCGCACTAGCCGAGGCAGCACTGCTGGCGGTTCGTCACACGGACCGAAAGGAACTCGTCGTTGCAGGACGAGTGCATCCAAGATATGTTCAAGTGGTGCAGACCTATATACAAGGTTGGGACATCCGGATCCGACAGGCTCCTCTCGAGGCTGGGATTGCCAGTGTCGATGCTACTAGGAAGATGGTCTCGAACAACACCGCTGCGGTTCTTCTCCAGCAGCCAAACTTCTATGGATGTCTTGAGAATGTCTCGGAGTTAGGTCAGATTGCGCATGAGCAGGGTGCGCTTTTTATCGTAGCGGTCGATCCGATTTCTTTAGGAATCCTTGCACCGCCCGGAGCTTATGGGGCGGATGTCGTCGTGGGAGAAGGCCAGAGTCTGGGGATTCCGATGAGCTTTGGTGGCCCATACTTGGGCATTTTCGCAGTGAAAGAACCGCTTCTGCGCCGCATTCCCGGAAGGCTTGCTGGTGTAACGGTCGACTTGGACGGTCAACGTGGCTTTACGTTGACGCTTCAGACCCGGGAACAGCACATCCGGCGAGAAAGGGCGACATCGAATATCTGCACGAACCAAGGTTTGATGATGCTGGCCGCCTGCGTCTATCTCTGCTTGATGGGGAAGCAAGGGATCGCCGAGGTCGCAAAGCTCTGTTTGCAAAAGAGCCATTACCTTGCAGAAAGGATCGCGAAGATTCCGGGGTTTCGCCTGAAATGGGACCAACCGTTCTTCAAAGAGTTTGTCGTAGAAACCACTCAGCCCGTGGCCTCCGTTCTGAGCACGCTATTAGAAAGAGGAATCCTCGCCGGCGTCGACCTCTCGCGGTTTGGTGAGCATGAGAACGGACTTCTCGTCGCCGTAACGGAGAAACGGACCAAGGAAGAACTTGACCGATTCGCCGAGGCGTTACGAGCCGGATGAATCATTGCAATTGAGGAAACCTTTTGTTATTATCTTCTGGCCTTGTTTTGAGCCTACAACCCTTACCCTACCAAGAAAGAGAATTCGGTCGAAGGAGCCTCCTGTCATGCGCTTCAGCAATGTCCTAAGGGTTCTTCTTCCAAGGCATGATAATTTCTTCCTTCTTTTTGAACGGGATGCGGCGAATCTTATGGAGGCAGGAGCCGTCCTACAAGAGGCGGTTGCGCTGAACTCTAACCACGAGCGTGCAGAGAGAATAGCCAAGATTGAGACGCTCGAGCACCAAGGGGATGAAATTACCCATGATATCTTCAAAGAACTCGGCGCATCGTTTATCTCGCCGTTTGACCGTGAAGACATTCATATTCTTGCGACAGCACTGGATGACGTGCTGGATTATATACAGGGAACAGCGAAGCGGATGACGCTTTATGAAATCGAGCAATTTCCTCAAGAGGGAATAGCGCTGGCGAAAACTCTTAAGCAGGCAATCAAGGAGTTAGTGGGTGCCATTCCGTTGTTACGAGATATGGCGAACAAAGAGCGCGTGCTGAATGCGTGTGTTCGGATCAACAGTCTCGAGAACCAGGCAGACGATATTTTCGAGCATGCAATCGCTGATC
>JBBIJH010000033.1:0-1477 GCA_037446075.1 Ignavibacteriales bacterium | reverse complement strand
TTTAAAAGGTCGGCAGATCCTCTGGAGATCATCAAGATCAAGGAGATTCTTGTTGGTCTCGAGACTGCCACAGACAAGTGCGAGGACGCTGCAAATGCTCTCGAAAGTATCATCCTGAAAAACACGTAGTCCTGCACACGCTTCTCCGAGCCTTGCCTTCATGCTTCTCCTCGTTATCTTCACTATCCTTCTTGCTCTTCTCTTCGACTTTCTTAATGGGATGAACGATGCTGCCAATTCCATTGCAACCGTTGTCTCTACTCGGGTTCTCTCCCCAAGGGTGGCGGTTGCGTGGGCGGCATTCTTTAACTTTGTCGCTGCCTTTGGCTTCGGTGTGAAGGTCGCCGGCACAATCGGCAAAGGCATCGTAGAAGCAAGGGTCGTCACGGAGCCGATGGTACTTGCTGCTCTCGTGGGGGCCATCCTCTGGGTTCACCTTTGCACGCGGTACGGCCTCCCGATCAGTGTTTCGCATTCTTTAATTGGGGGTCTTGGGGAGCCGCGGTCGTAAAGGCAGGGTTTCATTCCCTGATTGCCAGTGGTATTTCAAAGGTAGTCCTCTTTATCTTTCTCTCTCCTGTTCTTGGTCTGATTCTTGGTGTTATCTTTATGGTGGCCGTCCATTGGCTGTTTCGTCGCTGGTCATCCACACGGGTCGACCGCTTCTTCCGAATCGGTCAACTCCTTTCCTCAGCGGCATACAGTTTGGGACACGGCACGAACGATGCTCAGAAAACTATGGGAATCATCGCGATACTTCTCTTCAGCGCGGGCCTGCTTGGGCCGGAATTCTACGTGCCCACTTGGGTAATCCTTTCAGCTCATGCGGCTATAGCTGCTGGGACCTTGGTCGGCGGATGGAAAGTTGTCCGAACCATGGGTGTACGCCTTACCAAACTGCGTCCCGTTGGCGGCTTTTGTGCCGAAACCGCTGGCGCTATCATCCTCCATGCTACTGCACAGGCAGGCATCCCGGTAAGTACCACGCACACGATCGCGGGAGGGATCACTGGCGTTGGGATGACCAGAAGAATCAGCGCCGTGCGATGGAGCATCGCGGGCAGCATTGTCTGGGCGTGGATTTTGACGATCCCCGTGTCAGCTCTTTTTTCGGGTGTCACCTATGCGTTGATCAAGGCGTTCTTCCTCTAGTCTACTCTGCTTTGCGGAGCGTAGGATCCATTTCCTTTTCGGTGCACTTTTGAAAATGACTGGATATTTAGATATATTCAGTCATGCCTCGATCAGAATTGATTCTCATACTCGACTTCGGCTCGCAGTACACGCAGCTCATCGCGCGAAGAGTCCGAGAATGTGGCGTCTATTCTGAGATCTATCCTTTCGATCTTTCCGCAGAGAAAATCCGGCAGCTTCATCCTCGCGGAATTATCCTCTCTGGTGGTCCTGCAAGTGTGTACGAGCCGAATTCTCCTCATCCCCACCCAAACATTTTCGAGTTGGGCATTCCCATCCTCGG
>JBBIJH010000032.1:18313-20817 GCA_037446075.1 Ignavibacteriales bacterium | reverse complement strand
GCTGCCCTTCTGCATAGATCGTGTCGAAAGCGAGGCTCGACTTCCCTGATCCGAGAGGCCCGTGAGGACAATGAGCTTTCCTCGCGGCATTTCCACGTCAATGTTCTTCAGGTTGTGCTCTCGCGCACCTTTGACGATCAGTTTGTCGAGTTCGGGCATCCGGGGATCTTCGGCTAGTGGCAATTCCCTTAACTTAATAGTTTACCTAAATCCACTCTAATTTTCAATAAATTTTGAAAGTAATTCCCGTTCCTTCTGCGGCTGATCGCGAGACCGCTCGTGTAAATCAAGGCGTTCCCAACCGGGCAGAAAGTTTGTATATGTGTCGAGAGTCGGATCGGTTGGAGCCCGATCCCCGCCGCCGGAACAACACCCAAGGCGTCCCATCGTGCCTGATCTTTCCCCGTACCCCATCCTCTACCTTCTCGCGGGATACTCAAGCAACACCAGTTCAACAGGCACTGAGAAGTCCGTAACCAGATAAGTGATTCTAGGCGTCTGCTCTTGCTTCCTCGGTCAATGTCGGTTCGCTTCCATCTCCCCTAGTTTCTTGACTCTCCAGGGGTATTTACCTATATTTGCCAAGCCCCCATCCCTTCTGACGTGGTCGACGATTTCCCACAAAGGAGAGAGAAAATGTTAGACAAGAAAGCTGATCTTGCCGGGCCCGGCATCGGAAACTACAAAGAGTTAGAGGGGATTCTGCCAACCGACTATCGTTCTTTGCTCAGTCCAAAAGAAACACAACTTGCCATTCATGCCCTGAAGAATTACATCGAGGAAAATCTTTGCAAGGAACTGAACCTGATGATGGTTACCGTTCCGTTGATCGTGGACGTGGAAAGCGGTGTGAACGACATGCTCGACCGAGACGGCTCCCGCACACCGATCCAATTTCATATCTCCAACGACTACAACAAACATCCCGTGGAGGCACAGATAGTCCAAGCCGCAACCAAGTGGAAGCGGATGGCATTAAAACAATTTGGAATGGAAGTAGGTGAAGGAATCTGCACCGACATGCGAGCGGTCCGGAAGGACTACTTCCTCGACCATGACCACAGCGCCTATGTCGATCAATGGGACTGGGAAAAGGTGATCACGCCCGATCAGAGGAATCTCAACTATCTGAAAGATACGGTGAGGAAGATCTGGAAAGTCCTTAAAGGCGCCGAACGCTTTATTCAGGAACTGTTCCCGAAGCTAAAGACAGACAAGTATCCGAATTTGCCAGAGGAGATCACGTTCCTGCACGCCGAAGATATCTTGGACATGTACCCAGACCTACCGCGGAAAGCGCGAGAGACCCTCGTCCTGCAGAAATACCCGGCCATCTTCATTATCGGGATCGGCTGGCCGTTGAAGGATGGCTACCCGCATGAGATGCGAGCAGCAGATTACGATGATTGGGTAACCGAGACGGTCTCAGACGATGGCCGACCGATGCACGGTCTGAATGGCGATATCCTCGTCTGGAATCCCGTGACGAAGCGCCGACACGAATTGATGTCAGGGGGAATCCGCGTGGACGCGGAGTCGCTCAAGAAGCAACTTGAGATGTCCGGACAACTCGATTGGTTGAAGTTCCCCTACCATAGGGCGATCGTCAACGGGGAGATTCCACTGAGTATCGGCGCTGGGATTGGTCAAGGCCGCACGCAGATGCTGCTACTGAAAAAAGCGCACATTGGTGAGGTTACAGTGACCGTCTGGCCGAAGGTGCTGAAGGAGATGTGCGCGAGGAAGGGTATTTTTGTGTTAGAATGATGCTTCCAATACTCATCTCCACCGCCCTCGACCCAGTCGAGACGAAATGAGAGCTACGGCGCAAACCACGCTCACCTCAACCTCTGTCGCTTTCTGAGGTACTCAAGCAGGGCTACATCGAACGGAGTGGCAGTATCTACCAGCAGGTAGTCAATGCCATTCTCTCGACACTCCTTCTTGTATCTCTCGAGAAATTTCCTCATCTCCTCCTGGTAAGCCTTCTGAATGTGCCAGGGCTGCGTAATCATTTCTTCTGACGTTTCCATGTCTTTGAACAAAGCGTCTCTCCCAAAAGCAAAACTCTTCTCGAGGGGGTCAAGAATCTGGATGATGATGACTTCGTTTTTCCGATGACGAAAATGCTTGAAGGCGGTAACAACTTGGTCAGGGTTGTCGAAAAAATCACTCAGGATAACGACGAGTCCCCGCCGTTTGATCCGTTCTGCAATTTCGTGAAGCGAGGGCGCCGTACCGGTTTTCCTGCCACCTTGAATGTTGGCGAGTTCTTTGTAGATGAGGTTCAGATATGACTTGGTCGAGCGCGGAGGCAGGTACTCTCGAATCTTCTCGTCGTAGATCGCCAGGCCAACTGCATCTCGCTGTCGGATCATCAGGTATGCAAAGGCCGCGGCAAGGTACGAAGCGTACTGGAGTTTCTTCACTCTCCCGTTAGAAGCAAAGTCCATCGATCTGCTTGCATCGACGATCAGCCAGGCCTTGAGGTTCGTCTCCTCTTC
>JBBIJH010000032.1:0-18300 GCA_037446075.1 Ignavibacteriales bacterium | reverse complement strand
AGCGGTCTGTGCGGCCATAGATCTTCCAGTCGATGTGCTTGATCTCGTCGCCGGGCATGTACTGGCGATGCTCAGCAAACTCAACGCTGAAGCCGTGATATGGGCTTTTGTGCAAACCCGTGATAAATCCTTCGACTACGAGTCGCGCACGCAGGTCCATGTTCGCGAGCTTCGCGACAACTTCAGGTTTCAGGTACTTGCGGTAGTCTTCCACGCGACGATATTCAAATTTCGGATTTCCATTCGGCAATCCGCAGAAGGAGCATCATTAGCGGTGAACCATCACCGCCGCAAAGAACCCATCCGTGCCGTGCCGATGAGGGTACAAATGAAGATAACCACTCGAATCTAGGTCTGCAAGTTTCCATTTGCTCAGAACTGCTCCGACTGGGAGGAGCCTGAAATCAGTGTGGTTTGCCAGGAACGCTTTGACAATTTCTTCATTCTCCTTCCTCAATAGCGTGCAGGTTGCGTAGACAAGCCTTCCCCCGACTCGAACTCGGGAAGCCCATTGTTCTAACAAATGGCGCTGAACTGAGGCTAGATGTTCGACATACTGTGGCGTCACCCTCCATTTCTTCCCTGGGTTCCGTCTGAGAGTGCCCAGCCCACTGCACGGGGCGTCAATGAGCACGGCATCAACCTTCTCCCCGGTTTCAAAACTTCTGATGTCTGCCTCTCCCGAGACAAGCTGCGTTTTCACGTTGCCGACTCCCGCTCGATCGGCCCTCTTCTGAAGATTCATCAACCGAGATTTATCAACGTCCAAGGCAAGGATCGACCCTTGATTCTGCATCAGAGCAGCAAGCTCGAGGGTCTTTCCTCCCCCGCCCGCACACGCGTCGACAATGATCTCACCCGGCTGTGGGTTAACCAGAAGAGATACGAGTTGGCTTGCCTCATCCTGCATTTCGAACCACCCTTCCTTGAAGGAGCCGAGAGAAGGAAGATTTACACGTTTGTCAAGTTGAAGCCCGAAGGGAGAATACTTTGTCCGTGTCGATTCCACTCCCTCTTCCGCCAATCGAAGCTGAGATTCTTGAACTGTGGTTTTAAGAGTATTCACACGCAGGGTGAGCGGTGCTGGCGAATTGAGCGCCACACAAAGCGATTCCGTCTCCGCTTCGCCGAGAGCAGCCGCCCATTCTTCGACGATCCACCTTGGAAAAGAGTTGCTGATAGAGGTCCGATCCAGAAAGTCCTCACCCTCCAGTATTGTGCGATAGCCGTGCAAGATCTCTTCAGCTACTTGTTTCAGTGGAACTCGAGGAAAATGAAGATTCCAATATGAGGCGAGTGAATCCACAATCGAATCCGGATTCTTCTTCTCAAGCGCGACGAGATAGGACAAGTAGAGTCCGAGAGTAGCAGCTTGAGCGGTTGAGGCGTCACCGTAGGAGAATTTCCCCAATGCGGTCCGAGCGAGAGTCTGCAGGAGAAGCATATGTCGAATCATACCATAGACAGCCTCAGCGATGAACCTCCGATCTTTGGAACCAAGATACCTGTGCCCACGAAAGAAACGATCCACAACTTGATCTGCGGCGTGAAACTCGCGCTGTGTCAGGTCAAACAGTTCAAATGTGTGGCCAAGCAACGAAGCAAGCTTCATAGGACGAGATATCGAGACCGCCGACGTGGAAAGAAAGGTGGGGAATCAGACAACCACGATAGGGTGTGGCATTCCGGAGGAGAAGTATCCTCGCGCAAAGCGTCGGGTATTGAAGGCGAACCCGATTTTTCCTCCTGCTGCAATCACGATGACGCCGCCTGTGCCATTCACTTTGCGGTAGAGTCGATCGATTCCTTCTTCCGCTGCACGCTGCGGGTCTCCTCCGTTCTCGCCAAGAAGGTCGATCACCGTTTTCGCCAGAACGACCTTGATAATGTTCTCACCGCGTCCACTGCACGAAACGCCACCGGCGCTGGAGTCGGCGTAAGTTCCGCAACCGATGATAGGAGAATCACCTACACGGCCGGGTTGCTTTAGCGGCGTACCACCCGTTGAGGTTCCCGCGACAATTGTCCCGGAAGCATCAAGGGCAACCGCTCCCACAGTATCCCGCTGAACGTTCCGTATCGGTACCGCATGAGCCTTCTCGCGTAGGTGCTCCTCCCACTTTTTTCTTTCCCTTTCTGTAATCAACTCCTCAGGCCGACAGGTGGGGAACCCGACTTCGATAGCAAAACGGCTCGCCCCTTCGCCGACGAGGAGCACATGCTCGGACTTATGCATCACTTCTCTGGCAAGACTAATGGGGTGCAAAACATTCCGGACGGCCGCGACTGCCCCAGCCTCGAACGTCGTCCCATTCATGATGCTCGCATCCATTTCCACTTCCCCGGCTGCATTCAGACCCGAGCCACGGCCGGAGTCGATTTCCGGATCTTCCTCGAAGACGTTGATCGCTCGCTCCACTGCTTCTACCGCAGGTCCGCCGCTGTTGAGGACTTTCCATCCTGCCCCGACCGCCCGCAGACATGCATTCTTATGGGCCTCGATCCGATCCTCTGGAATGTCCCACGCACCCGCATGAACGATGATCGCCTGCATGTATCCGCTCTCTGCTTGTGTTTGACACAGTTGACGGATTTCAATGTAGAGAAAAGTCCGTTTACTTGCAACGACTCGACCTTAGCGGATTGACTTTCAACATATTCCTCTTTAGCTTGAGCGGTGGAGGTTGAAGGAAAGAACTACCACAGGAGTCGTCGGTATGACTCGATCCGTTCTCCATTGCTACTTTCTCCTCTCGCTTCTGAGCGTGGCAGTGGTTGGATGCCGCAGTTCCGCAGAAGTGGAGAAAGAGTATGACACACTGCCGAAATTGATTGAGCATACGCCGCCCATTTACCCGGAGAAGTTCCTTTTGGCGACACAAGAGGCAAAAGTGTTCCTGAATATCAGGATCGATGAGAACGGGAAGGTAGTCGGAACCTCGATCTCGAAGTCGAGCGGCGACGCAGAACTCGACCAGGCTGCTCTGAAGGCTGTCAAAACTTGGCGGTATCTGCCGGCAACGAAAGGAGGTAAGCCCGTCCCGATCACGATTCGCCAACCAATTGCCTTTACGGTAAGGGCATTCGATACCGTGACGTTCTATGAAATCATCGTATCGAGGAAAGAGCTGGCGGATTCCTTGTGGAACTTACTCACGGAGGGAGCCAACTTTTCGGACCTAGCATTGAGATTCTCCGAAGCTTCCAGCGCTAAACAGGGCGGACTAAGAGAAACTGTTCGCTATGACGCATTGTCTGCGATCGTGAAGATCACTCTGGAAAGACTGAGCCCGGAGCAGTTTAGTCAGCCGTTTGAGCGGCCCGACGGAAGATTCATGATCGTGAAAAGAAAATAGGCCGGATCACTCCCGGGCTTGCTTGCGTCTCGACGGCCTGAATCCTACCTCACTTCTACCTTCTCCACCTTCTTCGTAAACTCAATCAGTCCCCTCCGGTCGAGGCCAACTTCGATCGTATCCCCTTCCAGGAACTCGCCAGCAAGGATCTTCTGTGACAACGGATTGATCACGCGCTTCTGAATGACACGCTTCAGTGGGCGGGCACCAAATCCGGGCTCGTATCCGAGTTTCCCGAGCCAGTCCACTGCCTCCTCTGTAAATTCAATCTTGATGTTCTTCTTTACAAGCATCTCTTCCGCTCGCTTCAGCTGCAAGAGGACGATCTTATGGATATCTTCTCGTGTGAGTGGCTTGAAGAGAATGATCTCGTCGATTCGATTCAAGAACTCTGGACGAATGTTTTCTTTGAGCATCTCGAAGAGTCTTATTCTTAGTTCACTCATCACTTCGTCGCGATTCTCTTCCGTCGCCTCTTCTAAGCGCTCTTGAATTAGATGCGAGCCCATATTGGAAGTCATGATGACGATCGTGTTCTTGAAATTCACCGTCCTCCCCTTGCTGTCGGTGAGGCGGCCCTCATCGAGAACCTGGAGCAGCACGTTGAAGACCTCTGAATGAGCTTTCTCAATTTCATCGAGCAGGACGACCGTATACGGCTTCCGGCGGACCGCTTCCGTCAACTGCCCGCCCTCCTCATAGCCCACGTAGCCCGGCGGCGCTCCGATAAGCCGAGATACGGAGAACTTCTCCATGTACTCGCTCATGTCGATTCGCACGAGGGCATTCTCATCGTTGAAAAGGACTTCTGCAAGCGCACGAGCAAGTTCCGTCTTCCCGACTCCCGTACTTCCAAGGAAGATGAATGAGCCTATCGGCCGCCTCTCGTCTTGCAAGCCAGCCCGACTCCTTCTGATTGCGTCGGAGACCGCACGCACAGCTTCTTCCTGATCGATGATGCGCTCATGAAGCCGGTCCTCAAGGTGAAGAAGCTTCGTCCGTTCACCCTCGAGAATCCGTGTCACAGGAATGCCCGTCCACTTCGCTACAACTTCCGCTATGTCCTCTGCATCTACCTCCTCTTTCAGCATTTTCCGATCTTTCTGGATGCTAGCGAGCTTCGCAGAAGTCTCCTTCAGTTTCTTCTCCAGAGAGGCGATCACTCCGTACCTGAGTTCCGCAACTCTCCCGAGATCTCCCTCGCGCTCCTTCTGTTCCGACTCTCTCCTTGCATTCTCAATCTCCTCTTTCATCTTCCGGATAGATTGGATGAGGTCTTTCTCAAGCTGCCAGTGGGCCTTCAACTCCGAGCTCTCTTGCCGTAGGTCAGCAAGCTCCTTGTCGATCGACCTGATTCTCTCCTCGATTTCTTCCTTCGCGCTCGAATCAGCATAATGGGTATAATCAGCTGTCAACTCTCTTTTTACCGCCTCTCGCTCGATCTCCAACTGCTTAATTTTCCGTTCTACATCGTCTAATTCCTCGGGCATCGAGTCAATTTCGATTCTCAGTTTTGATGCTGCCTCGTCGACGAGGTCAATCGCTTTGTCTGGCAGGTAGCGATCAGAGATGTAGCGGTGACTGAGCTGAGCCGCCGCAATGATCGCTCCGTCCGTGATTCGTACTCCATGATGGACCTCATACCGTTCCTGAAGTCCTCGCAGGATAGAGATCGTTTCTTCTACGCTGGGTTCCTCCACGAGGACAGGCTGGAATCGGCGCTCGAGCGCGGGATCCTTCTCAACGTGCTTCCGATATTCGTCGATCGTCGTTGCCCCAATCGCGCGGAGGTCGCCTTTGGCAAGTGCAGGTTTCAGCATATTTGCCGCATCGACAGCACCCTGCGCAGCACCGGCGCCAACGAGCGTGTGCAATTCGTCGATGAAGAGGATGATCTCGCCGTTCGATTCGGTGACTTCCTTCAACACAGCTTTCAATCGCTCTTCAAACTGTCCGCGGAAGGTCGTCCCTGCGACCAATGCCCCCATATCCAGGGCGATAATTCGTTTCGACTTCAGATTCTCGGGTACATCCCCCTGGACGATACGACGTGCGATCCCTTCCACGATGGCGGTCTTTCCAACACCCGGGTCTCCGATAAGGACAGGATTGTTTTTCGTTCGCCTGGAAAGGACTTGCAGGACACGCCGAATTTCTTCCTCTCGGCCGATGACCGGATCAAGTTTTCCCTTCCGTGCGAGCTCGTTGAGATCACGCCCAAAGCGTTGTAGCGCCTGATACTTCTCCTCTGGCATCTGATCCGTAACCCGCTGCGTTCCGCGGATATCCTTCAGCGCCTTATAAATCTCCTGCTTCGTAACACCCTGATCCGCCAACAACTTGGCCGCAGGCGAACTCGTGTCGAGAAGTCCCAGAAGCAAATGTTCCGTGCTGACGTACTCGTCCTTAAGCGACTGCGCTTCCTTCAATGCCGCCTCGAAGAGCTGGCCGAGTCTCGGGCTGATGTACTGATTCCCAACTCCCGCGCCCAATACTTTTGGCAGCTTCTCAATGGCTTCATTGATTTTAATTTTGATGTAATTGACGTTCGCCCCGACTTTCTGGAGAATTGGTAAGACAACGCCTTCGCTATCCTGAACCAGCGCAGCGAGCAGATGCTCGGGCTCGATGGCCTGATTGCTATAACTGGCGGCAATCTCCTGCGCGTTCTGGACTGCTTCTTGAGATTTGATTGTGAATTTCTGAAAGTTCATGTTCGCCTCGCGCTAAACCTCGGCTTGATTCACGATGTATGATGCACGATTTAGAATGTAGGCTCCGATTTCTTGTCTTGCCCTGATTCTTGCTCTTCCATTGTCTTCCCAGCTTTCTGCTCCATGACGATTTCGATGGCGTGCTGTTTGTCCTTGGGCTGGAAATCATGAAAAGCTGTGAGTGAGGCAAGTCCGTGACTGCCTTTCCAGGAGATCCAGCGTTTAGCGGTCGCCACTATTAGGATGACCGCGACTGCTGCAAGAATAATGATCAACCAGATTTTATGTGGCATCCGTTGTCAAGTCCCCGCTCAAACAAAAGGCGAGAGGAAATCGCCCCTCGCCTTCGATTTGGTGGGCCAACCCCCATCCGTTATTCCAGCGGGGCAATCTCAATGAATGGTTGATGGCGCGAAACTCTGCTGATGCTCGCTCTGTGTTCGCCAACCTCAGCTCGGAAGTGCAGTACGCCGTGTTCCCGAAAATACGTCCTGCTGACAATTCCAAAGAACCGACTGATCTCAGGCAACGGATTTCTCCTGTTTCAAGCCCGGATAGATCTCCTCAGGCCTTTCTCCAGTATCCAAGTATGCAGCATCGGGACAGATGTCTAGCTGATCCGACCATGAGATCTGTCCAGAGTCGCTGATGTAAACACGTTCAAAGTTCTTCGGATCATTCCAGAAACTGAACACGCCCTGCCCGACAAGAGAAGACAGATCGAGTTCCCCCTCAGCTCGGTCTTCATACCGAAGCCGCAAGCGGTAGTTTGGTTTTGCTTTCACTTCAACGAGCTTGACCATTGAGTACTCGTTCCCTGCACGTTGATTTTGCTCAAATTCTTTTGGACTTTCAAGGAAGTTCACGAGAGGTGAGCTTGCCCCTCGCCACTTGCTCTTCCTACTTCAGTACTCACTTGTCCTTATCATCCACGACCTCAAAGTCCGCATCCTCAACCGCTTTCCCCTTAGGTTCCTTTTTCTCCTCTCTCGCACCCGATTCCGGCCCTGCTTGTGCACTCGTCTTCTGCCCAGCTGCCGTCGCCTGCTGGTACATGTAAGTCGAGGCCTCGCTCCAGGCGTTGTTGAGCGCATCCATCTTCGATTTGATTTCGGAGATGTTGCCGGCCTTCACAGCGCTGTCGAGAGCATTAGCGGCGGATTCCACTTTCGACCGCAAGTCTGAACTCAGCTTCTCGCCGAACTCTTTCAGCTGTTTCCGAGTCTGAAATACAAGGTTGTCTGCCTGATTCTTCAGATCCGCCTCTTCTCGTCTCTTGCGATCTTCTGCTGCATGAGCCTGAGCGTCAGCTTTCATCCTCTCGATCTCCTCTTTCGTCAGGCCGCTCGATGAGGTGATACGAATGCTTTGCTCTTTGCCTGTCGCCTTATCTTTCGCAGCCACGTGCAAGATGCCGTTTGCATCAATATCAAACGTGACTTCGATCTGTGGGACGCCTCTCGGTGCCGGCGGAATACCGTCAAGATGAAACCGACCGAGTGTCCGGTTATCGATGGCCATCGGGCGTTCACCCTGGAGTACGTTGATCTCGACCGACGTCTGATTGTCCGACGCAGTCGAGAAGATCTCGCTCTTCCTTGTAGGGATCGTCGTGTTCGCTGTAATCAGCGTTGTCATCACGCCGCCGAGTGTTTCGATTCCCAGGGACAGCGGAGTCACATCAAGCAGAAGCACATCCGTGACGTCTCCTGCGAGCACTCCGCCCTGGATCGCGGCTCCGACGGCCACGACCTCATCAGGGTTGACACCCTTGTGGCCCTCCTTCCCAAAGATTTCTTTCACGAGCTGCTGGACACGCGGCATTCGCGTCATTCCACCGACAAGGATGACCTCGTCGATGTTCCGTGGATTCATCTTCGCATCATTCAATGCCTTCTCAACAGGCGGAACGCACCTCTGCACAAGGTCTTCCACTAATTGCTCAAACTTCGAACGCGTGATCGTCATCGTGAGGTGCTTTGGCCCATCAGCCGTTGCCGTGATGAACGGAAGGTTGATGTCTGTTTGCATCAACTGTGAGAGTTCCATTTTGGCTTTTTCGGCTGCCTCCCTCAAACGTTGCAGCGCCATCGGATCTTTTCTCAGATCGATGCCTTCCTGCTTCTTGAATTCCTCAGCGACGTAGTCAACGAGCCGCTGATCAAAATTATCTCCACCCAGATGCGTGTCTCCATTCGTCGATTTGACTTCAAAAACACCGTCGCCAAGTTCGAGGATTGAGATGTCAAACGTCCCCCCGCCGAGATCAAAGACAGCCACCTTCAAATCGTTCTGCTTCTTGTCAAGGCCGTATGCAAGCGCCGCCGCCGTAGGCTCGTTAATAATGCGCCGGACATTCAATCCTGCGATCTCACCCGCCTCCTTCGTCGCTTGCCGTTGAGCATCGTTGAAATAAGCCGGCACGGTGATCACCGCATCCGTGACTTTGTGACCAAGGTAGTCTTCGGCCGTCTGCTTCATCTTCTGGAGGATCATCGCGCTGATCTCGGGCGGAGAGTAGACACGATCTCCAATTTGAACCCGGGCAGTGTTGTTATCCCCTCGAATCACTCTGTAGGGGACGAGCTTCATCTCCTCTGTGACTTCATTATAGAATCTGCCCATGAATCGCTTAATGGAGAAGACCGTATTCTGCGAGTTTGTGATCGCCTGCCGCTTCGCCGCCTGCCCGACCAAGCGCTCACCGCTTTTTGTAAACCCGACGACGGACGGCGTCGTACGCGAGCCTTCCGCGTTTGCGATCACGACAGGTTCGTTTCCCTCCATCACTGCGACGACGGAGTTGGTTGTTCCCAGGTCGATGCCGATGATCTTGTTTGTAGCCATTGAGATTTTCTCCTGTACTTGATTGGTTCTAAATTGAATTCAAAGCGAGGGGTCCCAGTCTTTGATGCACGCACACAGGATTCCGGCGCTTTCGCGCCCCCAGAATGTGTACCCTACCGTCTCACCCTCTTTCAAAGGTCGTGCCATCAAGTTTCCCAATCAACCCACGAAAATGGCTTGCATTCCGAGGTTTTTGCCAGGTTAAAACCGACCAAGTCGCGCCCAGCGCGCCAATTTGGCGGTTATGGTCTTGATTTGGCAGAGACTCCCTCTGGGTCTGCCATTTGGACAAAATCGCTTGCTTGATTTTCCGAACAAATCTTGATAAGATGCTTTGTGAGAAGATGAACCTCTGTTGAAAAGAACACCCAAACCGCTGTACCCATTCCACCTTGTCCCCCAGTCCGACCCGAAATGCAGTGAGCGTACGATGATTGCTCCGAACGAGATTCGGGAATCCCTGAAGACCGCCTTTGTGGGTCGCACACTCTTCGCCTTTGATGTCGTGGAATCAACGAATGAGACCCTAAAGGAACTCGCCGAAGCAGGAGCGACGGAGGGAACGACAGCAATTGCAGAATGCCAGACTGCGGGACGGGGTAGATTCAAAAGAACGTGGTACAGCGAGCGTGGGAAGAACGTTCTCCTTTCCGTACTCCTACGGCCCTCTCAACGCGAGACCCCTCATCTATTGACATACTTGGCCGCACTCGCTACCGCTGAAGCTCTGGAAAAAGAAATCGGGAGGCCTGTGGAATTGAAGTGGCCCAACGATCTTTTGCTTAGCAACAAGAAGGTTTGTGGGATCCTCTTAGAGTCTGCATGGGATGGAACAAAGGTAAACTATGTGATCGCGGGAATCGGCCTGAATGTGAATCAAGAGAATTTTTCCGCCGATCTCCGACAGAAAGCAACATCATTGAAAATCGAGTGCGGACGAGAATTCAACCGCGCTGAAATCGTACGAGAGATTCTGGAAAGACTTGAGTTCCGGTACCTCGAATTGCAGACGCACGGATCTGCTCCCATCTTGGAAGCGTGGATGCGAAAGTCCTCGATGTTTGGAAAGGAAATCGCCCTAGAACAGTCAGGAAAGAAAATCGTCGGGAAAGCCCTCCACCTCGATCCCGACGGCGCACTCGTGATCGAAAGCCAGAAGCAGCGACTCCGCCTTTATGCTGGCGACGTGACTGTACTGGGCTGAGGCTCCACCATCAGCGATTCACTATTAACCATCCACTATTCACGGTAACCGCTCATGCTTCTCGCAATCGACATCGGCAACACCCACACCGTTTTCGGCGTCTTCAAGGGACAAAGGCTGCTCGCACACTGGCGCGTGAGCAGTGCTGTAACTCGGACCGAAGATGAGATCGCGATGCTGGTCAAGACATTTTGCGCTCAGGCCAGCATAAAATCAAAGTCGATTAACGGAGTGGGAATCTCCTCCGTGGTCCCTGACCAGACTGAAATCTTCGAACTCATGGCCAGGAAGCACTACGGGATCAAACCACTGATTGTGAACGCCGACTTGGACCTAGGCATCAAGATCCATTATGAAGATCCATCGACGGTCGGTGCAGACCGTCTCTGCAATGCGGTAGCGGGCTTCGAGAAGTATGGCGGGCCACTCATCATCATCGATTTTGGAACCGCGACCACCTACGACGTGATATCGGAGAAAGGGGATTACCTCGGCGGTGTCATCGCACCAGGGATCGAGACTTCCGCCGCGAATCTGCACCGAAGAGCAGCAAAGCTTCCAAAAATCGAGCTGAGATTCCCGGATGAAGTGATCGGGACGGATACTGTCTCCAGCATGCAATCCGGAATTCTCTATGGGACTGTTGACGCCGTGGAGGGAATGGTACAACGGATCAAGCGATTTGTGGGACGAAAGGCGAAGGTGATCGCCACGGGCGGCTATGCAAAACTGATCAAAGATCACTCGAATGCAATTGACTATTACGAGCCGGCGCTTGTCCTCCACGGTGTCTATTTGATCTATCGGAGAGTAACCTAGCAAGTGTAACGCTTCTTCAGGGAAGCGCTCTCAGAGCAACCTTGAGTGTGTTCTCCCCATAAATCTGCGGTTACCCAAAGCACGGGACCCCCCTTTTTTGTCGAAGGTTGACCCATCGTCTTGTATTGGCGACGGACCGTGTGAGTCCCCGTCTGTCTGGGTGTTCACTCAGCGCGCGCCGAACATCCCCACGGATGCTTGAGCAAGATTGACCAGTGGAGGGAAATAAATCCCTAGGAGAATATTCGGGACCACAAGAAACAACATGAGGAGTACGTATTGGGGCGCGAAACCGATGGGAGTCGTCTCCCTTTCCGGATCTCTTAAGTACATATTGCGAACAATCCGGACGTAGTAGTATAGTGAGACCACGCTGTTGAGGGCACCAACGATCGCCAACCAGATCCATTTTGCATTGATCAGAGCCGCGAAGAGGTACAGCTTCCCGATGAAACCAACCGTCGGAGGGATGCCCGTGAGAGAAAACAGAAAAATCGTGAAGCAAGCCGCCACAAATGGAGAACGGTACCCAAGTCCCTTGTATACATCGATGTCTTCCCTTCCCGTCTGATTGGCAACGATCATGACCGTGTAGAATGCACCGAGATTCATGAACAGGTACGCCACGAAGTAGATCAACACTGCGGAGATTCCTTCATTGCTCAGAACGACGATTCCCATGAGGATGTAGCCTGCGTGCGCGATGCTGGAATAAGCGAGAAGCCGCTTCAGGTTATTTTGCCAGATTGCGACGAGGTTTCCTAGTGTCATTGTCGTAACGGAGATCACTGCGAGAATCACGTTCCAATCAAAGCCCTCGAAACTTGCCCAGTGGCCTTCTGCCAAGTTCGTAACCGTTGGGTCGAGAAAGGTAATTCTAAAGAAGCGAATGAGCATTGCAAAACCTGCCGCCTTTGACGCAACAGAGAGAAAAGCCGTAATCGTCACGGGCGCGCCCTCATAAACGTCCGGCGTCCAGAAGTGGAACGGCGCAGAGGAGATCTTATAACCGAACCCAGCGAGTGTCAATACACCCGCGATCAACAGGGCTACGCTGCTCACGCGCCCTTCCCCCAGTACTCGGTTGATACCATAGATGTCCGTCGCACCGGTAAGCCCGTAGAGAATAGAAATACCATAGAGCATCAAACCGGAAGAGAGCGCACCATAGATGACGTACTTCAACGACGCCTCTCCTGAGTCGGGTGCCTCTTTTGTGTAACCGGCAAGAACATAGGAACTGATGCTCGTGAGTTCAAGGGAAAGATACATCATCAAGAGGTTTGTAGCACCCGACATGAGGAACATCCCGAGTGTTAGTGATATCAAAATTGAATAATACTCTCCCAGGCGCCGCCCACCACCGTTCAACTCCATGGAGCCAAGCGAGAACAGGACGATCAAGATGCTGCAAAGAAGAATAACCAATCGAAAATAGAGAGAAAAAGAATCCACGGCAAACATGTGGCTGAAGATGGATTCCTTCACTTCAAATTGTTGGAATAAGAACACTCCCGCCAGGGCGAAACCGAGGAGGCAAACAAGGGGAACCCACTGACTTTTTTTCTTCGAGAATAAATCCACGATGATCGCCACACAGAAGGCGATCACAAGGGTCATCTCGGGTTTGAAGGAACTGAGGCTCTGAAGTATTTGATCGAGGTTCATATTCATTCGCCCATTCTGATAGCGTTCAAGGCCCCACGCCAACGGCCATAGATCCCGTCGTTTTCACCACATCGACAAGATAGTTCGCCGAGGCTGTCATGAGATCGAGCATTGGAGAAGGGTATAACCCGAGGAAGATGATGATCGCCGCCAGAGGAACGAGTGTGAACATCTCTCGTCCGTTGATGTCTGTGAGTTTCGTCCACCGCTCGGGCAAAGGACCGAGGAAGACGCGCTGTAGCGTCCAGAGCATATATCCCGCCGTCAGTACGATGCCAACCGTGGAAGCAATCGTGATCCATCGATACGTTTGGAACGCACCGAGGAACGCAAACACTTCGCTGATGAATCCACTGAGGCCTGGCAAGCCCAGCGCAGCAAAGAATGCGATGGACATGATCGCAAAGTACTTCGGCATTTGATTTGCAAGACCGCCGAACTCGTCAAGGCCACGCGTGTGGGCACGGTCGTAGATGACGCCCACAATGAGAAAGAGCATCGCCGTGATCGTTCCATGATTGAACATCTGGAAGATTGCGCCCGTCATCCCCTGAGTGTTCAGCGCCGACATCCCAAGGACAACGATCCCCATGTGGCTGATACTTGAGTACGCGATCAGTTTCTTAAAGTCCGTCTGCGCCATCGCAACGAGAGCCCCGTACACAATGTTGATAAAGCCAAAGATCGCCAGAGGCTTTGCATAATATAACGCCGCGTCTGGAAACATCGGGAAGCTGATTCGCATCATCGCATACGTACCCATCTTGAGGAGAATGCCGGCAAGGATCACGCTGATCGCCGTCGGTGCTTCCACGTGTGCATCCGGTAACCAGGTGTGGAAGGGAAAAATCGGCACTTTGATCGCAAAGGCAATGAAGAGCGCGATGTAGGCAACGTACCGCCAGTAGGTATGCAGTCCTGCCAGGAGCGAACCAGGTTCGAAGTTTGCCGCCTCCATCATCGTCAACATATTGAAGACGTGCATTTTCTCACCCGTTGTCGGGTCAGTAACGGTCACGCTGAAATACAGTGCCAGAATGACGAGGAGCATCAGGACGCTACCGAACAACGTGTACAAAAAGAACTTGATCGCAGCGTACTCGCGTCGCGGACCTCCCCAGATCCCGATGAGGAAATACATCGGCAGAAGCATCACTTCCCAGAAGATGTAGAAGAGGAAGAAATCGAGTGCGACGAACACTCCCATCATCCCGGTGTCAAGAAGCAGAAGAAGAGCAAAGTAGCCCTTCACCGCCTTATCGATTCCCCATGATGCAAAGACGGCGATAAAGCAAATTAGCCCTGTTAGCAACACCATCGGCACGCTCAGGCCGTCGATGCCGAGGAAATACTCAATGTGAATTCGCCCGAACCAGGCAACCTGTTTGATATCAATCCACGTGTACTTCTCGACGAACTGCATCCCCGCCTGCGTATTCACGCCCGCCATTCCTCGATCGTAATTGAAATAGATCACGACAGCGAGGATAACCTGGAGGAAAGTGAAAAAAGCTGAAGTCCATCGAATTGCGTTCCAATTTGTCTTCGGGATGAAGAGCACAATGATCATCCCGAGTAGAGGTAAAAAGGTAATCCAGGTGAGAATTCCGAAACCAAGAAATTGCATCCAGCTATATCCTCCTGATGTCAGTTCTTATTCAATAACCATTGGTTGTTCCGAGAACGAGATCAGACCGACCGAAACAGAAGAAAGAAAACGACCACACCAAAGAGAACAAACACAATATAAGTCTGAACTTTCCCCGTTTGTACTAACCGCAATACGAGACCGCAGAAACCTGTGATGTAGGCAACGAGATTCACCATCCCATCAATCACCACGTTATCAAATCTTCCACTTCCGAACGAAGAGACCTTGGTAACGAACGCAGTCCCATTCACGATGCCATCGATAACTTTGTCGTCGAACCAGCGTAGTACTCGCATTGTCCCGAGGGTCCCGCGGACAACCGTTGCGTTGTACAGGTCATCGAAGTACCACTTATTCAGTGAGAATTTATACAGAGCCGAGAATCTCGCTGCGAGCGCCTCTGCGTTGATTTTCTTCCAGTAATAGGTCCCAAAAGCGAGTAGGATCCCGCCACCCGCCACAAGCAATGACAGTAGAATTGCAGGCACGTGAGCGTGATGAACAGCCTCCTCGAAAACCTCGATCGATGCTGCCTGCTGAACGGAAGGCACGGCACTGATCGGGCGCTCCACGTAAGAGAAATACCATCCGGAACTCGCTCCAAATGGATTGAAGGAATAGAAAATGAAGAAGGAGATGACGGCAAATACAATGAGCGGAATCGTCATCACTTTGCCCGATTCCTCCACGTGGTCAAGACGAGCAGGGACAACGTGGTCTCCCAGAAAGGTGAGTATGAGAAGGCGGAACATGTAGAACGCCGTCAAACCGGCGACGAGGTAGCCCAGAATCGGCAACAAGACGTGTCCGGTCAATCCACCAAAAGCGAGGGTACCTGCGAGAATTTCATCCTTACTCAAGAAACCTGAGGTAAATGGAACTCCCGAGATAGCAAGCGTGAATATCAAGAAAGTCCAGAACGTGATCGGCATCTTCCTCCGCAAACCTCCCATGTTCCGGATATCCTGGGGATCTGAGTGATGGTCACCAACATGATGCAACGCATGATGCATCGCATGGATGACTGATCCTGAACCGAGGAAAAGCCCAGCTTTGAACCAAGCGTGGGTCATCAAATGGAACATCCCAGCCGAGAAGGCCCCCACCCCGAGTCCCATCATCATATAACCGAGCTGGCTGATCGTCGAGTAGGCAAGGACACGCTTGATGTCGGTCTGGGTAATCGCAATTGTCGCACCGATCAATGCCGTAACTGCCCCAATGTACGCAATGACAAGGAGGGCATCTGCAGTCATCATCGCATAGGTGCGAGCGACAAGATAGACACCCGCAGCTACCATCGTTGCCGCATGGATAAGGGCACTCACGGGGGTAGGTCCCTCCATCGCATCCGGGAGCCAAACGTGGAGTGGAAACTGTGCCGATTTCCCCACCGCTCCCATGAAAACGAGAAGTCCCGCGGCAGTTAGCCAGGATCCGCTCCCAAACGGAATGCTCCCAGCTCCGATCTCAGAGAAAATCCTGTCGAAGCTAAACGTATGGTACATCGCAAAGAGAATCAGGATGCCTACAAGAAACCCCACATCCCCGATCCGGTTCACGATAAAAGCTTTCTTCGCCGCATCCGACGCGGATTTCCTTTCGTACCAGTGACCGATGAGAAGGTAGGAACTCAGCCCAACGAGTTCCCAGAATATGTACATCATCAAGAAATTGTTTGTCAGCACGATCCCGAGCATCGAGAAAGAAAACAGACCGAGGAAGCCGAAATACCGTGCATACCGAACGTCACCCGCCATGTAGCCGATAGAGAAAAGGTGAACAAACGCGCTTACGACGGTAACCACGACAAGCATCGCCGCAGCGAGGTTGTCGATCATGATGCCCAGATAAAGCTGTAGCGGGCCGAGCCCCGGCACATTCCCGAAATCCACCCATCGAAAGGTTCCCTGAAGCGTCTCTTCCGAGTAAAGACGAAACTTTCCATAGAGGACAACAAAGGAAAGGAGCAAGGCAACGAAAAGAAGCCCGGTCTCGAACCAATCACCTTGTCGGGGCAGCCTCCTCCCAAAGAAAGATTGAACGACGAACCCAAAAAGTGGGAGAAAGAGGATGAGAAGCGAAAGTGTGAGAAGTGTATCTTGAGTCATGTGGCTGTGTAATTCCGTTGGTCCATCACTGTCTCAACTTGTTCACTTCATCAACGTTCACGGTCTGCAGTGTCTTAAAAATGTTTAGGACAATCGCCAGGGCAATCACGGCTTCTGAGGCTGCAAGGATAATCACAAAGATCGCAACGGCCTGGCCGTCAAGGTTCAGCCCACCATACCGAGAGAAGGCAATGAAGTTGATGTTTGCGGAGTTCAAGATCAGCTCGATCCCCATCAGCACCATAATCGCGTTCCGCCGCGTGATGACACCGAAGATGCCGAGCGAGAAGAGGATCGCGCTGATGAACAGGTAGTGGGTTAGGCCGATTTGAGGAAACATCATGGCTTGTGAGAATCAGAATTTAGAAGTTAGAATGAAGAATTCTTTTCACTCCCAGCCGGTCTCTCTCTCCGGGCAATCATTGCCGCGCCGATCAACGCGACTAGTAGGACAACAGAAGCGATCTCAAACGGCAAAAGATACGTCGTCATCAACATCTCGCCAAGCTTCGGTGCTGTTGTCTTCAACTCAGGGCCAGGCAGAGTTTTCCATTCAGTGACGAGGAATACACCGCACAGAATGCCGGCCAACCCGGCCGTCAGAATCACAGCGGGAAAAGTCTGCATCGTCCCGGTTTTCATCTGGACATCAACCACTCTGCTCGTCAGCATGACTCCGAAGAGCAACAGAACAAGAATCCCCCCCACGTAGATCAGCACCTGGGTCACCGCAAGAAAATCAGCACTCAGGAACACATAAAGACCCGCAACTCCGAAAAATGTGAAGAGAAGCGAGAAGGCAGAGTAGATGATGTTCCTCGAAAAGACAACGACGAAGGCCGAAGCAACGGTAATGAACGCGAAAAGATAGAAGACGATGTCAAAAAGCTGCATGGAGGATCTTAGTGCACGGAAATGGTCGATTAGGCTTTGGTCGTTTCGCCGGGATTCGAACTTTGAGATTGAACTGCGGGAGCGGCTGGGGACGCAGCTTTCGCTGCCTGGGCGGTTGCTGCCTTCTTCGCCGCCTGTTCTTTTTCCCACTGCTCATATTTCGCCCTTACATTCGCAACCTCAGCGGGCGTCATGAGACTGTACTTGTAGATCAGATTGTGCCGCTCAAATTCTGAAAACTCGTATACGTCCGTCATGACGATGCACTCCGTGGGGCACGGTGGCACACACAGCCCGCAGTAACAGCACTTTGCGATGTCGATGTCGAACCGAGTCACCCAGAGGCGCTTCTTATGTCCCGTCGACGTGACTCCGAGATCATCCGTGGGCAACGACTTCACGGTCTCAATCGTGATGCAATCGACGGGACAGGCCATGGAGCACTGGTCACACCCGATACAGTCATCGATGTTCACGTAGAGACGATTCCGAGCGCGCTCAGGCAACTTCAGCTTCACATCTGGATATTGGATCGTCACCGCCGGAACGAAGAGATGTTTAAACGTAACCCTCATCCCTATGAGGACAGTCCAGATGGAGGTGAAAATATCTTTGAAGTATTCTTTCATGCCCATTTGGGAAGACGGCTCGCCTTCATCCGAGGAGGACCATTAGCCCTACCCCTACGATACATGCAAAGGCCCACGGGTTGAGGCCATGCCATCACACGTGCATGAGCTGGTCCACACGCAAACGCGGGAGAGTCCACCGCAGCCACATGTGGACAAAAATGAAGAACATCCCCTTCGACAGAAACCAGAAGACGCCCCAGATCGGACCCGAGAGAAATCCACCGAATGGACTGTTCCAGCCACCGAGGAACAGTGTTGAGGCAATAGCCGAGACAGCAAACATGTTCGCGTATTCAGCAAGGAAAAAGAGCGCAAACTTCATCCCGCCGTATTCCGTGTGATAGCCAGCCACCAGTTCTGATTCCGCTTCGGGGATATCAAAAGGAGCGCGATTGACTTCGGCA
>JBBIJH010000031.1:13468-21129 GCA_037446075.1 Ignavibacteriales bacterium | reverse complement strand
AGTATCTGATGCTCAAGAAGAAATGGCGAGAGGGCGAGAAACTCGCCGAGAGCGACCTTCGGTCGCTTAAGTTCTGGTTCCTTCTTGCCAATTTTCACCCAATGTTCCTCAATCGAAAAGTCCGATTGACCGATGGCAGTACGATTGACATGAGAGAACTCTTGCACTATGGAGGCGATGGGAGATATCACTTAAGGAGAGAGATAAGAGAATCGGATTGCAGACGGTTGGTCCTCAATGTATGGAAGGTCATGAAGAACGTTGTCCCCATTCACAAGCAGTTGATGTATCATGGGAACTCAGCGAGGTCCAAAGCAAAGTATTCTGGACAAGTCGAACTTTCGACAACACCCTTTTACCATCCAATCCTCCCGCTTTTGCTTGATTCCGATATCGCACGGATATGTCAGCCCGCGAGTCCACTTCCCAAGAGATTTCACTTCTTGAAAGATGCTGAACTGCAGCTCATGTTGGCTCGGAGATATTTCAAAAGCCTCTTCGGTGAATTTCCAAAAGGGATGTGGCCGGCTGAGGGGGCCGTTTCACACGATGTCCTCAATCTGTTTGTGAGACACGGCATTCGATGGATCGCTAGTGATGAGAAAATTCTCGCACGTTCAAAGCCCGGTGGCCTTTCAAAGTACAAGCCTCATGTGGTGAGGACGGGGAGGAGAAAAGGCGAGTCGATCGCCATCTTCTTCCGTGACACAGAACTTTCAGATAAGATTGGCTTCGTCTACAAGGATCAGGACCCGAAACGGGCCGTAGAGGATTTTGTTCGTACGCTTCTCAGGCATTCTCCAGCGAGTGACGAAGATGACAGGATCGTGACTGTTGCCCTCGATGGCGAGAACGCTTGGGAATGGTATCAATATGACCCTGAAGGGGAGTCGTTTCTCAGAGGAGTCTACAGTAGACTCTCCGAACTATTTCGACAAAGGAAAGTGATTACGACAACTCCTTCAGAATACCTCGATGGAAATCCCCGACGAGGCATTCCCCCTCACCCTCTTCATTCACTTCCCGTGATCGAGTCTCTTTGGCCCGGCTCATGGATCAATGCAAACTTCGAGACGTGGATCGGTGAGAATCAGAAGAACGCTGCATGGAACCTCCTGAAGGAGGCTCGAGTGATGCTGGAGAGGTCGGGGCTGTCAACGGGAACCCTTACTGGCAAGAAACCCGCGATCGGGTTGAAGCGTTGGTACGCCGGCAAGGCATGGCAAGAACTTCTGGCTGCCGAAGGCTCCGACTGGTTTTGGTGGATGGGGGGTGAGCCGAATGAGTCGGGCAAACGTGCACCGATGGGGGAGCTTTTTCTCAAACACCTAACGGCGGTCTACGACTTTGCTGAACGCGCGGGAGCAAAAGTCTCGAGGCGAGATTTTTCCTCTCTCAGGTTCTCTTCTCAGGAAAGGCGGCGTCCTGTTGGAGCTATGCAGCGAGGCGACAGCCGCCTTGTCAGAGTTCGCTTTCAATGCGACGCTCGAGGGATAAACGTCCCGCGCGGAATATACATCGTTGGAAATCATCCAGCGCTTGGTAGCTGGATGCCAAATAAGGTGCGCATGTACGACGATGGAACGCACGGGGACAAGCAGCCCAGCGATGGGATCTGGACCGTTGAGGTTGGTCTCCCGGCGGACTCAGAGGTCTGTTACAAGTTCACGAACAGTGGGCAACCCGGAAGCTGGGAAATGGGTGATGAGATGCCTGGCGTCAACAGAAGACTTCGGGTGACCTCGTCTGGTAGAGGCGTTCTTGAGTTGCTCGACGTGTTTGGGAGATTATAGCGCAGTTATGTGCTGATCTCGTTCTTGGCCCACGGACTGGAAGGGCTTGACATTGTTGGAATTTTCTCTTAAGGTTTGCTCAACTTTGTCGGTACCTGTGCTCGACGATCTCTGTCTTTCCCCTTATTATTTATAACAGAAAGGAGCAAAACGACTTATGCCATGGGTCATAACAAAGCTGTGCATCGATTGTAAGGATATTGAATGCGTTGAGGTTTGCCCGGTTAACTGCATCTACGAGTTGACGGTTGAAGATCCCAAATGGGCAAACCAACTCTACATTCATCCCGATGAATGCATCAACTGCGCAGCGTGTGAGCCCGCCTGCCCATGGCAAGCGATCTTTGAAGATGCTCAAGTTCCTGAGATCTTCAAGGAGGACATTGAGAGAAACGCCCAGATTTTCAAGGAACACCCGCCGGAGCACTTCACCACCGAGGCTCATCCTCTCAGGCAGCATCCAACAGCAGAGGAGGTGGAGGAGAACAAAAGAAAATGGGGATTAATTAAGTAAGAGGAACATCTATCTTCGCTTCCATTGAACTTTTCTGATTGTGCCGGTCGATTCCTGTTTCCCGCTATTTCCGTCTCCGCTTTCCCCCGGTGTCATAAGGGTTTGACACCGGAGGTTGAAAAACATCGGCAGCCCCAATTGGTAAAGCTGGTCTGAGCTCCTGGGTACATGCGGATGCCAACGCGCAAGAGAAGAAGCTCTCCAAAGAGAATTACAAGGCGTGATTTCGGCAGAATTCTTGGAGTTGCAATTGCAGCACCGGCGCTGGCTTCTGGTGTGCTGCTCGGAAAACGTGAGCCGGAGCCTCGGGAGCGAATGAACCCTCGATACACTAAGAAAGATCTCTATCCCGGTCGACAAATTCGAACGTTCACTGGCAGTCATCTGAAGGAAATTGCTTTTCCTCTCGGGGGAATTGGAACCGGGAACATCTCGCTGGGCGGTAGAGGGAACCTCCGAGACTGGGAGATCTTCAACCGGCCGGCGAAAGGAAGAAATCTCCCTTACACATTTTTCGCCATTTGGACAAAGCCTCAGGGAGGGAAGGGAATTGCGCGGGTTCTCGAAGCGCAAATGTTCCCACCTTACGGCGCTGCGTTCGGTCTACCAACGGGTGAGGTCTCCGGCCTTCCTCGGCTTCAACAGGCACAGTTCCGGGGCGAATATCCGTTTGCTTGGATAGAATTTAAAGATGCTGCGCTTCCCGTTGAGGTCGTCCTCGAGGCGTTCACTCCTTTCATTCCTCTGAATTCAAAAGACTCAAGTATTCCAACCGCGCTGTTCCGGTGGCGAGTGAAAAACAGGAGCCGGGAGGAGCTGGATACGACTCTCGCATTCTCTCTCGCTAATCCGGTCGGAATTGCTAAGGAGGGCGAGAAGCCCGGAAATTGCTTCGGGAAGTATTTTGGAGGCAACACGAACGAATTCCGCGACGAGGCCATCTTCCGCGGCTTGATGATGACAAGTACGAAGTATCGTGATCCGGATATCCGCTTTGGCAGTGTTGCTCTTGTCACCACTCATGTTGACGTCACCTATACAACCCATTGGGCCAGAACTGGCTGGTGGGACGACGTTCAGCAGTTCTGGGACGACTTCTCCGAAGATGGCGAACTGAATCCATTACCAGACGAAGGACCTTCCCCCGATGGCCGGACTGACGTAGGCTCTCTTGGCCTCCGAAGTACGTCGAAGCCGGGCGAGACCGTCGAGTTTCTTTTTGTGCTCACGTGGCACTTTCCCAATCGCGTGAACTACTGGGATTCAGAACCCGAGGTGAAGGATAAACCGCTGCGCAATTACTATGCCTCAGTATGGTCGGACGCATGGGATGTCGCCCGTTATGTCATTGAGAACTTCGAGAGGCTACAACGCGACACAAGGCGTTTTCACGACGCTCTGTTCTCTAGCACGGTGCCCGGTTATGTGCTGGATGCCGTGTCGAGTCAGGCTTCCATCGTTGCAACGAATACTTGTCTCCGCACCGAGGATGGGAAGTTCTTTGCCTTCGAAGGCTGTGGGGACGAGGGTGGGTGCTGTCCGATGAACTGCACCCACGTCTGGAATTATGAGCAGGCTGTGGCGCATCTTTTTCCCGACCTCGAACGTTCGATGAGGCACACTGACTTCAGAGTGAACATGGACGAGAAAGGTGACATGGCGTTCAGAACCAAGCTCCCTCTTCTCCTTACGCGATGGCACTTCCGCCCTGCCGCTGACGGACAGATGGGGACCGTCATGAAGTTCTATCGTGAGTGGAGGTTTTCTGGCGACAAGAAATTTCTTGAAGAGCTTTGGCCTGATGCGAAAAGAGCACTTGAGTTTGCATGGGCCTACTGGGATAAAGACCGAGACGGGGTGATGGAGGAGGAGCAACACAATACCTACGATATCGAATTTCAGGGCTGGTCAACGATGACGAGCTCGTGGTACTTGGGGGCGCTTCGAGCGGGAGAGGAAATGGCGCGCTATCTCGGAGACGAAATGAGCGCCAGAAAGTATCGTGAATTCTATGAGAAAGGAAAAGAAAAGATCGAGAGAGAACTCTTCAATGGAGAGTACTACGTTCAGAAATATGATCCCGAGAAAGCGAAACGGTATCAATATGGAGAGGGATGTCTCTCTGATCAGCTCCTCGGTCAGTGGTTTGCGACGGTCGTTGGCCTTGGCGATCTCCTGAATCCAGATCACGTTCGAAAAGCCCTGCGATCAATTTACAAGTACAACTGGAGAACGGATCTCGCCGAGCACGCGAACGTCCAGCGTGTGTATGCACTGAACGATGAGAAAGGGCTGCTCCTTTGCTCATGGCCACGAGGTGGTCGTCCCCACTTTCCATTTCCATACTCGGACGAAGTGTGGACAGGGATTGAGTATCAAGTTGCCTCGCATCTCATCTATGAAGGATTTGTCGATGAGGGTCTCTCAGTCGTACGAGGCGTCCGCGACCGTTACGATGGGGAGAGACGTAATCCCTGGAACGAGGTCGAGTGCGGCAATCATTACGCCCGAGCGATGGCGAGCTGGGCTGTCCTGCTAGCGCTCTCGGGCTGTCAGTGGGATGGAGTCACAAGAAAGCTGCGGTTCTCTCCTCGCACGAACGCCTTGAGGTTTCGCTGCTTCTTCAGTACAGGAAGCGGGTGGGGTCTCTATGAACAGCGGAAGAACGGGAAACGGTTCACGGCCTCGATCCGACAGGAGTATGGCGATGAGTCGCTTGAGTTATTAGAACTTGCCACCGCATTACCAAAGGGCGGAAGAGTTGAAGTGATGAAAAACAACCAGAAGGTGGAAGCAATTATCGAAAGTGACGCCCCCCTGCTGCGCCTTCGTTTCCCTTCTGCCATAGCCCTGGTTGCCGATGATGAGCTTGTGGTTGTCATGTAGATCCGTCTACCTTGTGACCTCACTCGACAAGAAGATTCCGACTGAGCAAGCATGCCGAGAGCATCGGGCCAACGCCCTGCGATATTGATGATTGATGACGACGAAGTTCTCCGGGGTCTGGCTTGCGATTTCCTCGTGCGAGCCGGATACCGGGTTTACCAGGCCGGCAGCGGAGAGGAGGCAATCGAGATCTTCTCTCAGCACGTGGAGGAGATTGGGCTTGTCATCACTGACATGGGACTGCCGGGTATGGGCGGCGGGGAGCTTCTTTTGAAGATCAGGGACATGAAGCCGGAAATCAACAGTATCGCTATAAGTGGATTTGGCGGGGAAGAGATGCAGCATCAGGTCCAGGCGAGTAAAGCAAGCGCGTTTATTCCCAAGCCTTTCAACCGGGAGGACTTGTTGAAGATCGTCGAGTCATACTTGTTGCCGGAGAAGCACGATCTGTGGTAAGTCTGCCGCGGGCGAAGCCCCGCGTCGAAGCCAGCAACGAAAGACCGTTAGCATGGTATGACCGTTTCTCTTCAAGGGCAAATCGGCGGAAGTTGATTTTCACCAATTTTCTTTGCAATCTTTTCTGGAGTGAACTCCTGCAAGAAAATTCCTGATTCCGACCATCGGTCAGCCGCTAGGTAAGTGAGAGCCGAGGATGAAGTTCCACACAGAATATCTGACCTTCAATACAAAGAAACATCGCGAGTACATTAATATTACCGAGGATGTGAGCACAATCATCCAGCGGAGCGGTATCAGCGAGGGGATGGTCCTTGTCTCAGCGATGCACATCACAGCGGGAGTGTATGTGAACGATGCTGAGCCTGGACTTATCCAGGACATCGACGATTGGCTTGAAGAACTAGCACCGTTCAATCCTGATTATCGCCATCATCGTACGGGCGAGACGAACGGCGATTCCCACTTGAAAAGTCTCTTGGTCCATCACCAAATCCTCGCTCCGATTACAAACGGCAAGTTAGATTTTGGACCTTGGCAGCAAATCTACTATGCTGAGTTTGACGGCCAGCGTCGAAAGCGAGTAGTTGTAAAGGTGATGGGCGAGTGAGATCAAGTACATGGGATTCGACTGATCCCATAGAGTGGTTCACAAATGAGGATGCTCTTCCATACTAGATATGTGGGGGTAACGGCAGTGCTTTCCGGCTTCGTTCTCATTTCTGGTCCCTCTATGAGGGAATCGGCGCACGCTCAGCAGCCTGCTGCCCAAAAGCTCTATCTCAGTATAGACTATGCTTCCTATCGTGGCGACGGGGCACTCGGTTTTGTTGAACTCTATTATTCCTTCGGCGTGGACCACCTGACGCTGATAACAGGAGAAGGCAATCTCAGTGTGCTGGCGAATCTCCACGTGCGTTTCTCGGACCCGGAATCCGATTCTGTAGTTCTCCAGAGGAGCTGGCAGATCCCCTATACTCTCAAAGATAGCTCGGAGCTCGGAAGCAGTAAAGGCTTGGTCGGGGTGCTGGGTTTTTGGTTAAAGC
Organism: Ignavibacteriales bacterium; assembly: GCA_037446075.1. GTDB lineage: Bacteria > Bacteroidota > Ignavibacteria > UBA10030 > JAHEZR01 > JBBIJH01. The sequence goes on along the minus strand of JBBIJH010000031.1, from coordinate 14,434 downwards.
CCGGCCGGTACAAAGTCCAAGTGATCGGTCTGGATGCTCACAGGGAATCGAATCGTGACAGCCTCGAGTTTCCTCTGGTGCTCAGGAGTTTCCTTACTGATTCCCTTGCCATCAGCGACCTTGAGCTGTGCAGTTCTATCCGTCAGATCGATCCCGACTCGACGAATATCTTCTACAAAAACACCCTCGAGGTTGTCCCCAACCCGAGCGTCCTCTACGGAAGCGGGTTGCCGATGGTGTTTTACTACGTCGAAGTTTATAATCTCCTCAAGAAAGCGAAGGACGGAGAATACACGTTTACTGCCAGTGTCCACAGCACCTCGGGTGAACGTGTTCTTCAGCAACGAAGGACGAAGCGTCGCGTCCATGATTCCAGCGTTGAAGTGGGGGCAGTGAATGTAAGCCAGTTACCTAGTGGCACGTATACGTTTGTATTTACACTGAATGATTCTATGACAGGCCAAACCGCATCCGCAGCCAAGAAACTATTTGTCTACAATCCATCGGTTACTGCTGCGGCAACCGGTCAAGGAGACAGGGGGGGAGATTTTCTTGAGAGTGAGTACGCCCTGATGAGCGAGGCGGACGTTGATCGGGAGTTCGAGTACAGTCGATATATTGCGCTGAGGGAGGAGGTGAACGAATTCAAGAAGCTTACGAACCTCGACGCGAAGAGGAGGGCTCTATATGAGTTCTGGAAAAAAAGGGACCCCGACCCGAACACGAAGCAGAATGAGAGAAAGCAAGATTATCTGGCGCGTGTCGAATATGCAAACCTCAACTTCAAAACCACGGGCAAAGAAGGCTGGAAGACCGACCGCGGTCGGGTCTACATTGTGTACGGTCAGCCGGATGAAACCGAGCGCCATCCGAATGAAATCGATACGAAACCGTACGAGATCTGGTACTATCACAGTCTTCAGGGTGGTGTCGAATTTGTCTTCATTGACAAGTCCAGCTTCTCCG
>JBBIJH010000031.1:12269-13458 GCA_037446075.1 Ignavibacteriales bacterium | reverse complement strand
CGTCCTTGTCCATTCTACCCACCGCAACGAAATCCGCGACGACAACTGGAGGGACCAGCTTGTCAAGTAAATCGTTATCTGCAGCTTGAGCGCGCTTCCTCCAAAGTCTCCAGTTATCCCTTGAATTGACAATCCCTGCACTTTTCTTTAATTTTGAAATAAGCAGAAGTTTGCGGTCGATGATAAACTACCTCGAGTTCATTCTTTTTTCGTTGCTTGGCTTCATTATTCGCTTGCTTCCGCTCCGTGCGGCCCAGATCTTCGGGAGATTTCTGGGTCTGCTGTCTTACTGGTTGTTTCCCCGACGAAGGTCAATTGCACTCGGAAACCTGAACCAGGCTTTTCCGGAATTGCGGTCAAATGATATCAAGAGAATTGCGACGAGATCATTCGAGAGTTTCGGGATAAGCATGGCGGAATTCGCTTGGTTTCCAAAGTTAACACCCCAGCGATTGAGAAAATTTGTACGGATGCCTAGTATCGACTTCCTCGCCGAGGTGTACTCTCGAGGTAAAGGCGTTATTCTGATGTCTGGCCATTTCGGTAATTGGGAACTCCTTGCCCTCGCCACAGGTCACTTCAGCGGGTACCCAATTACAATTATCGTTCAGAAACAGCGCAACCAATTCGTAGATGAAGTCATTAATCGCCACCGCTGTCTCTGGGGGAACTCTGTTGTGCCGATGGAGCATTCGGTGAGAGAGACCCTCAGGAAATTATCGAAGCGAGAGGCCGTCGCGATGCTCGCAGACCAAAGCGCCCCGGCGGAATCTCTGTTCGTCCCCTTCTTTGGGCGTCTGGCGGCTACGCATGAAGGTCCGGCGATCTTCAGTCTGCGCACCGGGGCGCCTATCTTGATGATGTTCCTGGTACGAAAGGACGGAGCTAAGTATGAAGCTCTTGTGGAAGAAGTGAAAACCGATGACCTGACTGGATATAGCGACGAGAATGTGGTTGAACTAACACGGCGACATGTTGCCATTCTGGAACAATACATTCGGAGATATCCTGAACAGTGGCTCTGGATGCATCGGCGGTGGAAGCATAAACCGAGGGTCCCAATAGAAAAGCACGCATCGACCACTACTACCCGCGCTGCCAAAGTTGCTGAGACTGCGGAACGAAGATGAGACGCTTTCTTGTTATCCAGACAGCATTTATTGGAGATGCGATTCTCACGCTTCCTGTT
>JBBIJH010000031.1:0-12226 GCA_037446075.1 Ignavibacteriales bacterium | reverse complement strand
TCAGTCGGTGTCGTCGCGATCCCGAGGACTTCGGAACTTTTTGCAGCCCACCCAGCGATCGAGCGTGTCCATATCTTTGACAAGAGGGGAAGGGACAGAGGGATCGCAAGTCTGAGGATGTTGGGGAAAGAACTGAGAGAGGCAGGATATGATGTGGCGATCATCCCGCATCGTTCATTGAGAAGTGCCCTGTTGGCCAGGCTAGCGAGAATTCCCCTAACAATCGGATTTGATCGTAGCGCGGGCTGGTTCTTACTGACACACACAGTTTGGTATGATCCCAGAATTCATGAGGTGGATCGAAATCTGAGTCTCCTCGGGGCGATCGGCGTGAACTCGGCCAAGCGCGAATTGCCTGAACTGTACCCATCGAGTTCGGACGTGGCGGAAGTTGATGCATTCCTTGCGGAGAATACATCGCCGAAAAGTGGCCTTGTCGGAATTGCCCCCGGCTCGGTTTGGAAAACGAAGCGGTGGTTGCAAGACCGCTACGTTGAAGTGGCACGGCGACTTGTGCATGAAGGGTTCGGGGTCGTGTTAGTCGGAGGAATAGAAGATCAGCCGCTTTGTCAGGCGATCAGCGAAAGTGCCCACTCCTTGAACGTGATCGTCGCAGCGGGACGACTGTCTCTTCTGCAATCCGCTGAGCTCATTCGCCGATGCAAGGTGCTTCTCTCCAACGACAGCGCTCCGATGCACATTGCGCTTGCGATGCGGACTCCGGTCGTCGCCGTCTTTGGTTCGACAGTCCCGGAGTTCGGCTTTGCTCCATACGGCGAGAAAGATGCAGTCGTGCAGACGGACGGCCTCGCGTGCCGACCATGCAGCGTCCATGGCCGCCAGCGATGCCCAGTCAAGACCTTCGATTGCATGAAGGATATCTCTGTAGAGGGGGTCTATAGCAAACTTAAAGCTCTGATGACCTAAGGAATGTCAAAGGTTCTAACAGTTGATCTATCCAACCCGGACTGGGATGCTCTCAGTACAATCGCTCACGAGATCATCCATGGCAAGGTCGTCATCTATCCGACGGATACGATCTACGGAATCGGTGTGGATGCCTGCAATCCTGAGGCTGTGGGGCGTGTGTTTCGGGTGAAGCAGAGAGACCCAGCGAAGCCCATTTTGGTTTTGGTTAATTCCGTCGAGATGGCGGCTCAAATTGCAGGGTCGATTCCGACGGCTGCTTTGCCGCTTATTGAAAAATTCTGGCCGGGTCCCCTCACGATCATTTTCAAAGCGGGCCCCGCCTGGACTTCGAAGCTGACTGCCGGAGGAAGAACCATTGGCATTCGATATCCCCGGCACGATTTCTGTCTTAAAATCCTTGAGCTTTGCCGCCGGCCGATTACTTCCACGAGCGCCAACATTTCGGGAGAGAAGGAGCCGCGGACCGTCCGGGACGTCGTGGAATCGTTCCAGTCGAAGGTCGATCTGATCGTTGATGCCGGAGATCTCCCATCTCAGCGGCCTTCCACGATCGTTGATATGACCGGCTCCGCACCGCGACTGGTTCGAGAGGGTGCCGTTCGTCGTGAAGCATTGCAACCCTTCTTCAGAGCGGAGATAACTTCATGAGGAAAGCGCTGTTCGGATTTCTCATCGTAAGCTCTCTTGTTCAAGCTCAGAAGCTGACTCGCGAGGAGCGGATTCACTTGCACCAGCTATGCCTCGACCTCCGGAACCCCAGAGTGCTGATGGCTCTCTCCGCCCATCCTGATGATGAAGATGGGTCAACGCTTGCTTATTACCGAATGAAGCACGGCGTGAGGACGTATTCAGTCTTTTTCAGTCGCGGAGAAGGTGGACAGAATGAAATCGGCCCAGAGCTCTACAAGGAGTTGGGTGTCCTTCGGAGTCGAGAAACGGAAGAAGCCGCTCGGATACTGGATACTGAGGTATTTTTCCTGAACTTCATCGACTTCGGCTACTCTAAGACGGCCACGGAGACATTTCAGTTCTGGGGAGGACGGAACGTTGTACTCGAACGCCTTGTCTACATGATCCGCAAGTTGAAGCCGGATGTGATCATGATGAATCACAATCCAATTGACGGCCACGGAAATCACCAGGCGGTCGCTGTTGCTGCCATCGAGGCGTTCGACGCGGCTGCAGATCCGACCTTCGCGCCCGCGCAACTTCAGGAACAGGGCATCGAAGCATGGCAGGTGAAGAAACTGTTCTGGCGCGCCCAGCGATTTACCGGCGAAAGCAGAGAACCCGTAGATGTAGTGAACCCTGTTGGCGAATTCGACACACTCCGTCAGAAGTCGTATCAACAAATTGCGTTCGAGGCCCTCTCCCAACACAAGTCGCAAGGGATGGACAGGTTCGCGCTGCTCCGTGAAGTGAACCCCGCGGCGAAGACGATGTACAGGTTGATCCGTTCCGCAAGCAGGTTTGCGAGCGACACGACGAATTTCTTTGGTGGTGTTGAGCCTTTACGGGACGCTCCCAAGTTGAGGTCAGCCGGAGCAAAGCTGCTGGAGCTTTCGAGAAATCTGATCCAGGCATCCCAAACGGTGGAGAAGTCTGAGCTGTTGGCAACGCTCCGGACTGCTCTCGCAGATTCTGATGTTCAATCTTACATGGGGATCGCTGATGCAGAAATGCGAGGGAAATGCGTTGGAACGTATCCACCTGTCCACTGTCGAATCGCTCGACAATGGAATCAAACAATCCAGCGATTGGCAAAGCTTCTGACGGGAATCGAGGTCAAGGTCTCTGTCTCAGACTCCATCGTCGTGCCTGGTCAGCAGTTCACGATCCGAGTTCTCGATATCATGCCAAAGAGATATCGGGGGACACTCTCCTTCGGAATCCGAGTGCCCAACACATGGCATGTGGATAGCTATGAAAGGGGCTACAAGGTAACCGTTCCTTGGAACGCTGAGACAACGCTCCCACTCACAGAAGGCCTCTACAAATCCTATCGGAATGCCCCACTGGTTACCGTCCTCTCCTCGACCGCTGATCGGCCGCCTTTCGTCTTTGAGTCTCCAGTTTTGATCTGGGTAGCTCCAAGGCAGATGCTTTCTGTGGAGCCAAAGATCACAAGACTCAGGGAAGGTGGCAACGAGTTCACCGTTAAAGTGCGTAACTACTTCAACAACAAAACCGCCGGACGTATTCAGGTGGACCTTCCTGACAGTTGGGCAGCGACACCGGCTGACTTTATTATCGAGAAAGAAGACGGAGAGGCTTCCGGGAAATTGGTTATCCTTCCGGATCGAAATGTCCGCGACGGCAACTATCGAGTTGTGGTCCGTGCTCATGAGGCAACAGATACAATCGTCATCAGAAAGTTCGAACTCAATGTTGCAAAGGAGGCCAACGTTGGTGTCGTGAAGAGTTACGACACTACCGTAGAGAACGCGCTGACCGAGCTTGGGTCGAAGTTCAGGCTCTTAGATGAGAAGGATCTCATGGGGGACCTCAATCAGTTCTCTTCTATCATTGTAGACATTCGAGCGTATTTGGTTCGGGAAGACGTCAAGAAGAATAATGCACGGCTGCTCGAGTATGTTAAGAAGGGGGGCAACTTGATCGTTCTGTATCACAAAGACTTTGAGTGGAAATCGGAGTATGCACCTTATCCTCTTCAGCTCTCGCGGGATCGCGTCGTTGACGAAAACGCTCCGATCACGATGCTTCGACCCGATCATCCCCTTTTCAACTTTCCCAACAAGATCACGGAGTCCGAGTGGACCGGGTGGGTTCAGGAGCGAGGACTCTACTTCCCCGACAAGTACTCAAAAGAGTATGTGGAGTTGCTTTCCTCGAATGACCCCGACGAAAAGCCCTTGAACGGGGGCTATCTCATTGCAAAGTATGGCTCCGGGACGTATATTTACACCTCCTACGTCTGGTACCGACAGTGGAAGGAGGTCCACCCCGGTGCCCTCCGCATTCTCGCCAACATGATCTCGCTCCCTTTTGCAACGGGAACTAAGTCATCATGGTGAGGACGGGACCGCCTTTTTATTCGCTCGCCTTAGCTGCCAGTCTCCTTGTCGCTTGCACACAGACCAAGACAAAGGAGCGACTTGTCGTCTATTCTCCGCATGGGAAAGAAATGCTGAGGGAGTTTGAGCGACGGTACGAGGCTTTAAATCCGGAGGTGGATGTCCAATGGATCGATATGGGGTCACAGGATGTATACGAAAGAGTCAGGACAGAGCGAGAGAACCCTCAAGCAGACGTATGGTGGGGTGCGCCGTCTACGATGTTCTTCAAAGCCGAACGGGAAGGCTTGCTGGAGCCTTATGAACCTTCGTGGAAGGACGCAATTGATTCAGTGCACCGCAGCCCTGGCTCGTTCTGGTACCCAACTTTTCTTACACCCGAGGTCATCGCCTTTAATACCCGTCTCGTAAGAAGGCAGGAGGCGCCTAAGGATTGGGATGATCTTCTTGACCCGAGATGGAGGGGAAAAATCCTTATCCGTTACCCTCTTGCCTCTGGAACGATGAGGGCAGTATTCGCATCGATTATCGCCCGAAGTGTCAAGAGGACAGGCAAACCAGACGAGGGCTACTCGTGGCTTCTCAGGCTGGATGCTAACACGAAGGCCTATGTTTTTGATCCCACGCAGCTTTATCTGCGACTTGCACGTGAAGAAGGGGCGGTCACAATCTGGAATATGCCAGACATCGTGATCCAGGTGAACCGAAACGGTTATCCGTTTGACTATCTCATCCCGAAGAGTGGAACACTCCTGCTGACCGAAGGTATCGCCATCGTGAGACGAGCAAAGAACAGGGAACGAGCAAAGAGGTTCTATGAATTCGTGACCAGCAAAGAAAGCTTGATTCTCCAGGCCCGTGAATTCTACCGTATTCCGGCCAGACAGGATCTCGACCCCAGTTCGCTGCCCGATTGGATCACGAAGGAGAAGATCTCATTACTTGAAGTCGACTGGGCGCTCCTCATGAAGCATGAGCAGGAATGGCTGAGGTACTGGGATGAAAAGATTAAGGGTAGAGGAAAGAACTTTATTAGCCGCTCAAACTGAGAGAAGAGAGCGGCTGGCAATTCTGGTACGAATGCGATGTCCAAGCTCACGCTGAAGAACTTGACGAAGCGATATGGCGAGGTTTTCGCCGTAAAGGGCGTGTCTCTTGAAATTCCTTCCGGGGAATTTTTCTCTTTCCTTGGTCCGAGTGGATGTGGGAAGACGACGATCTTGCGAATGATTGCAGGTCTCGAGTACCCGAGCGCCGGGCGAATCTTTGTTGACGACGTCGATATCACAGCGACGCCGCCACAGAAACGGGATGCAGTCATGGTGTTTCAGAACTACGCTCTCTTTCCACACATGACCGTGGCAGGAAACGTGGCATTCGGGCTGGAGGTTCGGAAGTTCGCACGGGCCGAGATTCAGAAGCGTGTAAGGGAAAGCCTCTCCCTTGTGCGGCTTGATCAGAAATTCGACTCGCACGTGCAAGATCTGAGCGGCGGCGAGCAACAACGAGTCGCCCTTGCTCGCGCTCTCGCCGTCCGGCCAAAGATCCTCCTGATGGACGAACCTCTCAGCAACCTCGATGTGACACTCCGAGCAGAGACGCGCCTCGAGATCAAACAATTGCAGGAAGCGACGGGAATCACCACTGTGTACGTAACTCATGATCAAGAAGAGGCCCTGGGAATTTCCGATCGGATCGCCGTGATTGAGCACGGGAAGGTAATCCAGGTCGGGACGCCAACGGAGCTGTACACGCAGCCGAAGGATCCGTTTGTCGCTGCTTTTCTTGGGAATGCTAACCTTCTTTCGGCGCATGTCTCGAGACTCGACGGAAAGTCTCATGTGCTCAGTGTGTCTGAGCAACTTCGATTCCGCGCTGTCCTTAACGAGGAAGTACCCGAAGGCTCCTCAGTCCTGGTTGCAATCCGACCGGAGCACCTGTGTCTCGTTCCCGTACAGGACCCTCACGACTTCACCGCACGGGTCGAGGCACGCGAGTTTCAGGGGCTTACGATTGAGTATCGTGTTCGCACCGGAGAAACAGTTCTCAGAGTAGTGATGGACGCTTTTCTCACCCAGCGTTTCCTCACTCGTGAGGAAGTGGGCGTAAGAGTGGACCCAGAGCACTGTTTTGTTTACACGGTTGCAGGGGCGTGATGTGATCCCGAAGTCAATCCTCGGCGCGGTGACCCGGCTGCAGAAAGACCAGCGCTCTGGCGCGGCTGATCTGCGCTTGCGCGCGGTCAGCATCTTTCGTGAGTACCTGGAAACCACCAAGGCGGCAGGAAAGGCCGAGTTACTCCATGACCTGAGGGTTCTTTGCAGGGCGTTGATGTTTGCTCAGCCCGCCATGGCATCTATCCAGAACGCTTGCGTCGAAGTACTGAGCTTTCTGGCGGGACATCGGGATGTGAAAGCCCCAGAGCCGTTGCGCGAGAAATTAGAGAGTAAACTTTCTCGTATGGCTGCTGACCTTTGTGACGCTCGGCCTCGGATCGTTCACCATTTTCAGAAGGTTCTCCCCGAAGCCGCGAAAATCGTTACTCTCAGCTACAGTTCAACCGTCGTGTGTGTTCTAAAGGAGCTGAAGAGAAGAGCCAGGGACTTTGAAGTATTCGTTCTGGAATCCAGGCCATTGCTGGAAGGTCGTCGCACAGCCGAGGAATTAGCCAAGGCAGGGATCCCGACGACGATCATCGCTGATGCAGCTATGGGCGAATTCATTCAAGTCTGTGATCTTGCTCTCGTGGGGGCAGATACGATCTTCCGGGACGGTTCAATCCTGAATAAGATTGGAACGTATCCTCTCGCCCTGTGCTGTCGAGAGTAGGAAATCCCTTTCTACGTCTTGAGCGATTCGTCAAAGCTGAGCCTCGAGAGCCCGCGATCATTCGTCCCGGAAGGCAAGAATCCATCGGCGCTCTTCAGAAGGCCGCCGCGAGGTCTATCGGTTGAGAATATTTACTTCGAGGTTACGCCGGCAAAGTACATCACAGCCATATTCACCGAGCACGGGCGGTTCAGTGCCCGAACGCTCCAGAGGATTTAACGAAACCGAAACCAATCGAAAGGACGTCATACCTATATGCCAAGTGCGAGGAGGCATCATTCAACGAGTGTCTTTGTCACCACACCAATTCCGGAGGAAGCCCTCAACACATTGAAGTCAAGCTGCGACGATGTTGTCGTTTGGCCCGACCACTCTAAGCTGAGCAGGAAAGAGTTTCTCTCAAACATCGAAAGCTCAGATGGATTGCTCTGCCTCTTGACTGATCGAGTTGACGGAGAGGCGATCCGGAGAATGAAGAGAATGAAGGTGATCGCTAACTGCGCCGTTGGGTTTGACAATATCGATCTCCGGGCAGCAACTCGCCGGGGGATTATGGTCACGAACACACCCGGAGTGCTGACAGAGGCCACCGCAGACCTCACCTGGGCACTGATTCTCTCTACGGCAAGACGCATCCCGGAAGCCGATCGTTTTCTTCGGGCAGACAATTACAAAGAGTGGGGGCTAATGCTGCTTCTTGGGCAGCCAGTCTATGGGAAAACACTCGGACTCGTGGGCGCTGGCAGAGTGGGAACGGCGGTAGCTCATCGGGCGAAGGGGTTCGCCATGAGAATCCTCTACTACGATCCCCTACGAAATGAAAAGCTAGAAACCGAGACGGGAGCCCAGCGGGTGGATCTCATGACACTGCTCAAAGAAGCTGATATCATTTCTATTCACGTGCCGCTCGATAAGACTACTCGGCATCTCATCGGGGCGAAAGAGTTTGCCGTGATGAAGCCGACTGCAATCCTCGTAAACACGGCTCGCGGTCCGATCGTAGATGAGAAGGCACTGATCAAAGCATTGAAAGGGAAACGCATCGCCGGTGCTGGCCTCGACGTCTATGAGCATGAGCCTAAAGTTCCGCGGGAATTGAAGTCCTTCCAGAATGTTGTGCTCCTCCCACACATAGGCAGCGCGACGCTGGAGAGTCGGACGCGAATGGCGGTTCTCGCAGCTCAAAACCTTGTAGCGGCACTCGATGGGAGAACACCGCCGAATCTGGTTAATCCCGAGGTTTTACAAAAGCTCAGATGACAAAAGCTCGCTCCTCCGACTACTTTCTGGCTGGTATTCTGGCATTTCTTCTTGTCGCTTTCATCCTTTATCCGCTTTTCCTCACCTTTGTCGAAAGCCTCCGGGTGGAGGAGAGATTTTCCCTCGTGCGCTATTTCTCGTTCGTAGACTTGGAAAGTCCATCGAACCGGGAAGCTCTACTCAACTCCATTGCCCTCTCTGTTTTGTCAGTTATTTTCAGCGCGCTTGTCGGGACTTCGCTCGCCTACCTTGTTACCGAGTTTGATTTTCCAATGCGCGGACTTCTTAGGCGCGTAGCCGTTCTGCCGATTGCGCTTCCACCGCTGGTCGGGGTCGTGGCGTTTTTGTTCCTCTACAGTGAAAGTGGGATACTTCCGCGCGCAGTCAAAGAATTTCTTCGTTTGACCTCCGTTCCTGTCTACCTCGATGGCTTCATTGGAATCCTTTTTGTTCACATCTACTCTTTTTATACCTATTTTTATCTTTTTGTCTCCAGTCTTCTGGTGCGTATCGATCCCGCCGTGATTGAAGCGGCTGAAAACTTGGGAAGCTCGCGGTGGCGAACGGTGCGGCAAATCGTTCTGCCTCAAATCCTCCCTGCACTCCTTGCAGCGGCGCTCTTGACTTTCATGGCGAGCATGGCATCCTTCTCGGCGCCTTTCCTCTTTGCTGGTGAGGGTCGATACATGACTCTGCAGATCTACAACGCAAAGATCAACGGCGACCTTGGCTTGGCTGCAACACACTCTGGCGTACTTGTCATCTTCTCGATCTTGTTTCTGATCTTATTTAGGCGATCGTCGATGAGGAATCGATACGCAATCGCCACACGGGGGGTCTCTCGGCGTAGTCAGCGTTCGATGACAAAGGCTTCCCGGTGGCTGGCGTTCATAGGCGCTACCTGTGCGGTTCTCTTCATCACTCTGCCGATCCTCACGATCGTTCTGATTTCATTCGCGAAGGAGGGGACATGGACCTGGCAACTCTTGCCTGCAGCATACACGTTTGAGAACTATTCAAAGCTATTCATGGATCAAGATGTTTTTCGTCCGATCTCCAACAGTTTGCTCATGTCTACGATCTCAACAGTGACCGTGCTCGTCACTGGGGTCGCAATTGCGTTCCTCACCTCCAGGAGAAAATTTGTGGTCGGGGCTCTGAGCGGGATTCTCAATGTAGTTTCCGTCGTCCCCTTTGCAATCCCCGGGACTGTGATCGCTTTGAGTTTGATCATTGCCTTCAACAAGCCACACTGGTTCACCTTGGGACAAGTGCTTGTCGGGACGTTTTGGATACTCCCAGTTGCATACTTCGTGCGAGATCTCCCTCTTGTTGTTCGATCATCGGAAGCTGGATTCGGTCATATCGATCGGTCTCTCGAGGAAGCATCGTTGAATCTCGGTGCCAGCACAGTTCGAACCTTCCGAAGTGTCACTCTCCCTCTGATTCTTCCTTCCGTCCTATCAGGGGCGCTCCTGGCCTTTATTGCCGCACTGGGAGAATTCGTTTCGTCCGTACTGCTTTACACGTACGATAGCCGGCCTATCTCGGTGGAGATCCTGGCGCAACTACGGCTGCATAATTTCGGGAGTGCTGCGGCTTACGGTGTCTTCTTGATGCTGCTTGTGTTGCTTGTGACCTCACTCAGTGCGAGATGGAGGGGCGAGAGGGCTACGGAGCACACGTTTGTTTTCTAGTCAGTGATTGAGAAAGAAGAAAAAGATTGCTACATTTGACTACAGGCTGGCGCTGATAGCTCAACTGGATAGAGTACAGGCCTCCGGAGCCTGGGGTTGCGGGTTCGACTCCCGCTCAGCGCACGAATCGCTATTGTTTGCATAGCCAGTTTTTGTTATCTTTAGGAGTGAAATTCAACAGAGGAATAGGATCTCAATATTATGCTTAACCCGCGTAAGAAGGTTACAAAGAAGGATTTGAAGGAAGATAAACTTGTCACCACGTATTTCAAGGCAAGCGAGTATATCGAGGAGAATAAGAAACGCCTGAGCTGGCTCGTCGGTGGGCTGGTTGTCGTTTCGATCGGCGCCGTGATTTACTTCAACAACCGGGCGGCTAACGAGGAGAAAGCAGCCACTGCACTTGGGCAGATTATCCGGTATTATGACAAGGGCGAGTATCAAACCGCCATCGATGGGGTACCAGAGAAAAATGTCGTCGGACTGAAGGATGTCGTCGAAAACTACGGCGGGACATCCTCGGGAGACCTTGCGAGATTCTACTTGGCAAACGCCTACTACTACACTGGGAAGATTGATGAGGCTTTAACCGAGTTTGAAAACTTCCGTGGTAGTTATCCTCCGCTGCGCAGTTCTGCCCTTGCAGGGATCGCTTCATGCTATGAAGCGAAGGGAAACCACAAGCAAGCAGCCGAGTATTTTGAAAAGGCTGCCTCGAAATCTGCTGATGCCCAGCTTACCCCCGAGTATCTTCATCATGCCGCGCGCGACTACGCCCTCTCGGGAAAGAAGGATCACGCGATCGAACTGCTGAAAAGGCTCAAGAAAGATTTTCCTACCTCTTCGTATGCCCGAGACGCGGATCGCCTACTGGCACAATTCTCGAGCTAGGGAATCGAAAGCCTGCCATCCTCTCGTTTCATGACCTGCCCGATCAATCGCGCCCGGCCAGGGGTGGATTGCGATCGTTGTTTCTAAGGGAGAATTTCTCTATCTTAAGATTCCGGGATCCTGCGTGATACTCGCTTGTTTGGGCCCCCTCGGTCGTGCAACTTTCTTCTTGAAACCACGAAAAATAAGTGAGCGCGTAGGAGCAGATGATCAAACCGCTGTGAAAGCATGAGATTGAAGCGAGTCCTTGGCTTTGTTCTTCCCCTCTTTCTCTTCCTCGTCATCTTCCTTATTGACGTTATCCGGAGAGGTGTTGAGTTTGAGATCGTCTGGCTCCATTTTCTTCGAGATGGCTTCGTCATCCTCGCATTCTATTTAAGCTATCTTTATCTTTCAACTCTAAAAGGTAGCACGAGCTTGGATCCCATCAAGATCCAGCGCCTTCTCCTCCTCGTTGGGACAACGCTGATCATCGCGTATTATTCGCTCTCGATGTACCGGCACGGTGGGTTCACAAGCTCGGATTATACCCTGATCCCGAAAGACTATTCGACCGTATTCCTTGCTCACACAACCAGTATTATTTCCGGCGTGCTGATGCTCTTGGTGCTTCTCTATGCTCGGGATCTTGTATTCTTCAAGCGGAGGAAAGGAACGAAGCGAAACTTCACGCTCTTGCTCATCGCCGTACTCGGTACCTCCGCGTCTACCTTCATGAGTGATCCGCTCAATATCTCAGTGATCACTTATGGGCTCTTCGGCGCCAGCATTCTTCTGGCAGTTGTGAACTCGTTCCGCTTGCCGTGGATTGTGTACCTATCGAAGCGCGAGAAGGTCATCTCCCTCCTGTGGAGTGTGGCAATCCTGGTGACTTTCATCGGAGTGAGTGTTCTGTCCAGCTCTGGGTCCTTCTTCAATAATTCCCTTCTGTACTATAGTCCTCCGTTGAAGCACTTTGTCTCCATCATCGCGACGTTCACGGCGATCTATTTTGGTGTCGCATTCATCAGCACGCTTTTCCATTTCCCGACGGCGGAGGCCTTCGAACGGAAACGTACGGAACTCAGCTCGCTGCAAAACCTCAGTCGGCTCGTCGCTCGTGTCTTGAATTTCAATGATCTCGTCGATACCGTGACAAAGATGACCCTCGAGGTTTGCAATGCTCAAAGCGCCTGGCTGGAGTTGATCCACCCCACCAGTCCTGTGCGAAGGAGCAACGGTGGCCGACCGGATCGATTCAGGGTGGAAGTGGTCTCATCAAAGAATATTACTCTCGATGAAATCAGCAAGATCACTTCTGCGAACGGCTCGTCAGTTCGCGAGTCAATCTTTGGGTCGAGGAAAGCGATTCTGATCAATGAGGTCGGGTCAGAGAGGCTTACTCGGCACTTGAAGGGGATGAAGAAGAAGGTAGGGTCGCTTCTTGTGGTGCCGTTGATTTCGCATGCAGAAGTGACGGGGATTCTCTATGCCACAAAGGAGATGGAATACGGATTTGACCAGGAGGACATCGATGCTCTGTCAGCATTCGCCGACCATGTTACCATCGCGATCGAAAACTCCCGACTGATCGAGCAGTCACTG
>JBBIJH010000030.1:19824-21202 GCA_037446075.1 Ignavibacteriales bacterium | reverse complement strand
TGCGCATGGTAGTGGTTTTACCGGCGCCATTCGGACCGAGAAAGCCAAGAATCTCACCCGAGCGAACCTCGAACGAGATGTCGTCGACCGCTTTGGCATCGCCGTAGTACTTCGTCAGGTTACGGACGACAATGGACATGAGTACCGCTCAGAGATTTTGTTAAGGGGCAATCTAAAGCTGGGTTGAACTTCGGCGTGGGGAAAATATAGGGATTTTTTGGAAAAATTCAAGTTTGAAACCTCTCTCTAACTCCTTCCTCCAAACACTCTTATCCGAAAGTCAGCAACCGTTCAATGACAGTCTTATGAAACCACACGACTTTACCCACTGAGGTTTGTTGGCAACCATGCACCGCTGTCAACTCAAGTCGACGCCTCCATCCAAACAGGTCCCGCTTAAGCGGGACTCCCTCAACCCGTTTCAGCCGTCCTCGCCAGACCGATGTCGGACTGGCGATTCATCGGATGGCGAGAAACCTGCCCCACCAGCAACTTCTCTCGTTCTCTTGAATCTACGATGTAGAAAGCTCCAGCTCGCTTTCGGGGAGTGAAAATGAAGCTGAGCTGGACTCTTCTCTCGATCCTAACCTTTCTCGTCCTTTCCTGCCGAGAGAACAGAGAAGGCACTGGACAAACCGAAGTCTTATCTCGCTCTACCCGTGCGCAAGATCCGGATATCAACGAGTCAATAGAGGCTGACGAGCTGCCTCAGCTTGTCAAAAGAGCATACCCCAAATACCCTGAATCGGCTATAGAGATGGGATGAACTGCGCGGTTTACACCAAGGCGTTAGTCACAGAGAATAGACTGGTGAAAAAAGCTGTCGTGATCAAACGAAAGGGCGGTAGCCCTGAGGTCACTGGGCGATGGAAACCCACGCCTGCTAAACTCAATGGGAAACCAACTCCAGTGCGGATTGTGATCCCTTTTGATTTTCGAGTGAAGACGATCTTCACTCAGGCTAACCCCGCCATCCGCGCATAATTCAACATGCCGCCTGCGAGAAGAATCTGCTTCTGCCGCTCTGTGAGGCGATACGAGACAGGAATCTCTTTTCCGATCGTCAGGTTCTTTGCCTTCAATTCGCCGTTGGCTTCCAGCGTCTTCCTCACGTCGGAGATCACAAGCTCATCTCCCTGTGAGATGCTATCATAGTCCTCAGCGTCCCTAAATGTCAACGGAAGAATCCCAAAATTGATGAGATTGGCAAGATGAATTCGAGCAAAGGACTTCACGAGTACAGCCCTCAGGCCAAGATAGCGCGGCGCGAGAGCAGCGTGTTCGCGACTCGAGCCCTGTCCGTAGTTGTCCCCTCCCACCACAATCCCACCTCCCCATTCCTTCGCCCGAGCCGGAAAGTCCTTGTCCACCCTTACGT
>JBBIJH010000030.1:0-19814 GCA_037446075.1 Ignavibacteriales bacterium | reverse complement strand
GCGGGGATATTTGACCGCAGCGGGAGTACCTTCGCACCAGCCGGGAGAATATGGTCAGTTGAGATGTTATCCCCAACCTTGATCAGTACTCTACCGCGAATCTCGTCCGGCAGTGGATCGAACTTTGGCAAGGGCTTGATATTCGGACCGCGAATCACCTCCACCTCATGCGGTTCATCTGAAGGATAGAGGATCATGTCGTCGTTGATGAGATACCTCTCAGGCTCAGGAGTACGCTCGTATGGAATACCAAGGCCACGCGGATCCACGACCTTTCCCGCCAGTGCCGCGGCGGCACAAACTTCAGGACTCGCGAGATAGACCTTGTCACCTGGGGTCCCGGATCGCCCCTCGAAATTTCTGTTGAAGCTGCGGATAGAAACTGCGTTGGTCGGCGGCGCCTGCCCCATCCCAATACACGGACCGCAGGCTGACTCGAGAATACGCGCGCCGGAGGCAATCAAATCCGCAAGAACGCCGTCCCGAGCAATCATCTCGAAGACCTGCTTCGATCCAGGGGTAACCGTAAACGAGACGTTTGGATGGGCCACTTTTCCTTTCAAGACCTTGGCGGCGATCGAGAGGTCATGGAAGGAGGAATTCGTGCACGAGCCGATGCAAACCTGCGCAACGGGCGTGCCCTCGATCTCCTTCACCCTTACCACGTTGTCCGGACTCGACGGTTGCGCAATCAAAGGCTCGAGCGTGTCGAGATCGAGATCGATTACTTCATCAAAAGCCGCATCGGGGTCTGCCGTCAGCGGTTTCCATGCACTTTCGCGACCTTGTGCTCGGAGATAGGTTCTGGTTTGATCGTCACTTGGGAAGATAGATGTCGTTGCGCCCAGTTCGGCACCCATGTTCGCAATCGTAAAGCGATCATGGACCGTGAGGGAAGCAACGCCGGGTCCAAAGTACTCGATGATCTTTCCAATCCCTCCTTTCACGGTCAAGCGCCGGAGCATTTCCAGGATCACATCCTTGCCGCTCACCCATGGCTGAAGTTTCCCGATGAGATGCACGCCAAGAATTTTTGGCATGATTAGAAAATATGGCTGCCCCGCCATCGCAACAGCGACATCGAGACCTCCGGCACCAATGGCGAGCATCCCGAGTCCGCCTGCTGTTGTCGTGTGACTGTCGGAACCGAGGAGCGTGTCCCCAGGAACCGCAAACCGCTCCCGATGCACCTGATGGCAGATGCCATTACCGGGCCGAGAGAAGATAATCCCGTATTTCGCTGCGACGCTCTGCAAATATCGATGGTCATCTGCATTCTCAAAGCCAGTCTGAAGCATGTTGTGGTCGACATAACTGACTGAGAGCTTCGTCCGTATCCGGGGGATCCCCATTGCTTCGAACTGGAGATAGGCCATCGTGCCCGTAGCATCTTGGGTCAGGGTCTGGTCGATGCGAATTCCGATTTCTGTGCCGACTGTTAGTTCACCCGACACCAGATGCTCTTTCAAGATCTTTTGTGCAAGATTGAGTCCCATGGTGTAGTCCTCCGGTTAGCTTCAATCTACGAAAAATTTTTCTCTCGGTAAAGGCCTACTTCGTCATGTGAATCCGGCACATTGCATGTACTCCTGGAGGTTCGAAGCATGCGAATTTCCTAGCTATGAGTGAGAAAAAGAAAAGTCAAATATCTTGCCGCCTCACATAACGAAGAGAGAGCAAAAGGGGGGCAAAGACCCAGAACCCCAAACCAACGATGAGGAGGACAAGGCTTTGGATCTCTCCCCCTAGGTAACGGATTAGAGCAACACCTGCCGCACCGAAGATCGCGGCCCCACTCAGGAAAATGAGGCTTGCAATCCGGACCATATCCACGGGGTTCGCAAATGGCGAGAGGAAGAGAAAGGTATTCGCGCTGGACCCTCGAAGGAGCGTCGTGATGGCAATGACTCCGAGATCATAGAAGATCACAAAGAAAAACCAGGAGAGGATTGCAAGGGCGAACGCCTTCAACCTTCGGCGCGCAAGCGCAGAAAGCAGCGCCGAAAATGAAAGGAATACGAGACCGAGAAGAAGGGATAGGCCTACAAAAGCCGCGTACGCAAGAATCCCAGTCGATCCTGCCTGCACAGAAATGAACGCCCCTGCTACTCCGAAGCCAATCAACGTTGAAAGCGCAAAGGAGCTGAAAAGCCCCAAGAGCTTTCCAAGGATAATCTCGGAACGAAGAACGGGCTGTGCGTAGAGCAATTCGGCTGCCGAGTGCTCGCTACTGAAACCAAAGGCCCCCATCGTGAGAGTTACGAGTGGGACGATGTAGAGGGCAAGGTTTAGCAAACTAGCAGATGTGCGCGTAAAACCCTGGATACCCGAAAACCCCTCGGCCCTGAGTCCGAAGTAGGCGATTCCCGTGATCAGAACGCCAAAGACAATCGCAAAGATCAGTGTCCACGCACTCCGGATGCTAAGAAGAAGCTCCTGTCGTGCGATAATCCCAATGATCCCGGCGTCGAGTCTTCTATTTCCTTTCTTCCGCTCAGTGTTCATGGAACCCCTGCCCTTTCATGAACTCCTCGAGTGTAATGACCTTTCCCCCATGCTGTCGGACGAAATCTTCTGCGTGCTTCTTCTCGGCGAAAGCAATCACACCAGAGCCCATTGGCGTCTTGATCATATCCGATTTAACTAGAGTGGCGTCCTTCCCTTCCACCCAATCTTGCTTCTCCATCACCCGAAAAAAGAGGTGCAACTTTTCTTTCTCTTTTTCACTTTTCATGTGCGCCCTCAAACAACCGAGATCATCAAACTTCCATACCTCCCCGTCGTCTCGAACAATCTCTCCGGCAAACATCTTCTCGCTGATCGCCATCTTGCAGTACGAGCAGATGTCCTCAGGATAGAGGTCAACCGGTTTGATCTCCTTCCCTCCACATGCGAGGAGGCCGAGCGTCAAGATGATCACCGGGTTAAATTTCCTCATGGCTGTGCTTTTCCACGTAATAGAGATACAGGTCTTCGATCGTCTTGGTCCGGAGAAAGGTCCGCTGAAGTTCTCCGATCGATTCCAGAGCCACGAGTTTGCCATTCACAAAGATTGCAACGCGATCTGCCAGCTCTTCGGCTTCTGGCAGCAGGTGAGTTGAGAAGAGGATGGTGCGACCCTCTCTTTTCTGCTGCTTCACGAACTCCCTGAACCGCACAACTCCCTGTGGGTCCAGATTCGCTGTCGGCTCGTCAAGCACAAGAACTGGCGCTCCGGGAAGAGAAGCCACCGAAAGCCCCAGCCTTTGGATCATTCCGCCGGAGAGCTCGTCCACCTTTTTGTCAGAAAAACCGTTGAAGCTGGATTTCTCTAGCAATTCGTCTGCAAGTTTCTTTGTTAAGCCTCGCAAGCGCCCGTAAAACTGGATTACCTCGCGGACCGTAAGCGTCGCCGGGAAGGAAACCCGTTGAGGCAGATAACTCACGAGTCGCCGTACCTCCCTCGGAAACGACTGAACATCCATTCCGCTAACGAGGACCTGACCCGCCGTTGGAAGGTTTAGACCGACGATAGTCTTCATCGTTGTGGTTTTCCCGCTCCCATTCGGGCCAAGGAGGGCAAACACCTCTCCTTCCCTCACATTGAAGGAAACTTTCTCCACGGCTGTGAAGTTGCCGTACTTCTTCGTCAGTTGGATGACGTCTATCATTGGCCCTTCCGTCTCGCGCCCTGACCGTGGCGTAAACGATTTATGAGAACAGCGCCTCCCATCGCACCTCCAACGAAAAGGACAGACCCGACTGATATGTTACTAGTGTTGGAAAAGACCGCCCTACCAGCGGGGATCTCTGGTCGGTCCAGGAGAGGGTGGTCATCGATCTCACGGGAAATCTCCACAAAAGGAAACGCCCGCACCGCAACCTCCAATGCCTGCGAGGCAGGACTGTACAAGTACAATCGAAGACGAGGATAGTTTCCTTCAAGATAGTCAAAGGCATTCTGGATGCGAAGCGGAATGTCGGCAATCCCGTCGTTGTTGAAGTCGTAGCTATCGTGCTGACTCCAGTAGTTCCCCTTTCCCTCGTACGACCAGAGGGTAGTGGATTGTTTCCCGACCAGTCTTAGAGGATTAACATTGTCCACGAACGCATTGAGCGTGAAAACATTCTCCTCAGAGTTTGTGTACATCTGCAAGGCGAGGTCGTTCTGTGCGATCGTGTTATAGCGGAAGGTGTTATGTCCCGAAGCTTCGAAGAAGAGTCCGACATCGTTATCGGCGATGATGTTGGAGTCGGCAAGCGAGTAGTGGCAATCCTGAAAGAGAATCCCAAAGGAACTTACCCCCCGATTATGGACGAACGCATTTCGCCGGAAGGTGAGGTGGCTTGAGTACATGATAGCCGCGCCGGCCATGTTGTGGTGAAACTGATTCTCCGTAAAACGGTTAGAATCGGAGTACATGTAGTGGAGGCCGTACCGGAGGTTGTAGATTTCGTTCCGATCAACCTGATTACCGTTCGCGTTCTGGATATACATCCCATCGCGTGCATCCGTGATGATGTTGTCCACGAGCGTGTTGTCGCGAGAATTCCATATATGGATCCCGCTTCCGCGCTGTCCAAGTTCTAGCCAGTTCCGCCCTTGAATGACATTGCGCCTAATGATATTTCGGCTGGAACGATAGAGATAAATCCCAAATAGGATGTCTCGAAGCTCATTTTCTTCGATCAAATTCCCGTTGGATTTCACCAGAATCCCTGCATCCTCATCGACGAGCATGTTCCCGGAGTGCTCGATCACAAATCCCCTGATCACGCACGAATCCGCAGCGAGAGTGAAGATGCTTCCTGTTCCCTCTCCGCGAACAATGGGTTTCCCCCTTCCGATAAGAATCAGCCGGCGGTCGAGAATGAAATTCCCAACATACTTTCCCCCATTTACAAGAATCGTATCCCCAGGCCGAGCAGCTTGCAGCGCAGCCCTCAAGTCCCCATCAAGCCCAAGGACGGTCTTCGTTTTGCAGAAACTTGCAACGCTCAACAGGAGTGCAAAGAAGATAGTGGCTCTGTACATTCTGCCGACCTTATTAGAATAAAAAAAGCGAAAGGACGAGGAACACAATCGAATGTGTAAGCAAAGTGAATCCAAGCTTGCGAAAATCCACCGCACTGACCAACGTCAAGGTCCCCCACACAGCGTTGACCGTTATCGGTGTATAGGCAAGTAATTGTAGCGCCGGAGTTAACTGATTAAGAGCAAGAAGTGCAAGGATACCGAGCATGATGGCGTGATACAACAAGTTAACCCCACCATATGTCATCCGATCTCTCCAACTCCACTCCGATTTCCTTGCCGCCAAAGCCCGCAGGCGCGTATGGACATAGACAACACAGCTCCCAAAGAACAGAATGTTCAAAACCCAGAGAACCATCGCCGCCCCATCGAGATTTCCTGAGGTCACGTAATACGCAGCGGGGGCAGAGAGCGTCAACCCGACTACTGCCGTGAGGTCGCTTGCGATCGTTTTCGGTTGAATCCGTGTGAGCACGAAATTCATCAAGAAACTCCCCAAGCCAATGAAACCAATAGGAAGCAAGAGCCATCGGCGCAGAGCAACCAACACGGGCAAAATAGAAGCGACCGAGATAAGGAGGTAGACAAAGATCCAGTGACGTGCAGCTCTCGCTTTCTCCTCATCCTGACTCGTCCTCGCTGCTGTTCGGAGCAATGTCTGCGCAGGGACGTAACTCAAGAAGATTCCCAACGAAGAGATAAGAAAGAGTACTGCAGGCCATCTAAAGCCTCCCCCATGTCCGACTCCGATCAAGAGTGGGACGAGGAAGACTGCCCATGCTCCATGCTCTTTCGGTATAATAGGTTTCGACAGCTTCATGCGTCAGACTCTCGGAAACTGTTTATGCAGACGAAATCTGAGCCTGTCTTGTAGAACCCTTACTCGCAAGCCAGATCGCTGCAAGCAATAAGAAAGGCACAATGGCCATAAACAAAGACCCAAGATTTGGAAAGCTGTAGACCTCGAAGTTTGCCAGCGTCTGGCGGCCAAATAGCGGTGGAGTAAAGGGGTCAACCTTCACCGCTGCGGTCGGGTCCAAGTCATGCCCGTACAGATAAAGCTTGTGATAGAAACTCCACAGTGAGAAGAGACCAAAGTAGGTGAAGAGCACGAAGAGATCCACAAGCTTTGCCACTTTGCCGAAGACGATCACCCGAAGCGCAAGAAGCATCATTCCACCAATCGCAAAGGGGATCCATTTGAACTCTGTGAAGTCCTCCTCCTTCAGGGTCCGCATCCCGATGTAGTGATTTAGCGCGTTGATCTCACGTAGGTCGTCTCGAGCAGGTGTTTTTGCACCCTGCAGACTGGACGAGTAGATATAAAGCCGCAGTCCATCCGGAAACTGGTTCGAGTACAGCGTGATGGACCAAAGCGGAAACAAAAAGGTATGGATGAGGATCAATGCCGCGACGAAAACCAGAATCCTCCCCCGCAAGTCTAAAGGTAGTTCAAAGAACGCATTCGCTTTCTGTAAGAAGCTTTTCACAGTAAACCTCCTTCCAAACAAACCTACGACACTTACGGCGAATCAACCTCCCGCCTCGTTCCCATTTGTCCAGAGCGTAACGACGGCGGGAGGTTTGACTGACGTACTTCATCCTTTCACGAGCAGATACCCCTGCATCTCCTGATGAAGTGCAGAGCAGAAGTTTGTACAATAGAAGGGATAGACCCCCGGCTTGTCAGCCACGAACTCGATGATCTTCATCTCTCCCGGATCGACGACAACGTTGATGTTGTACTCATTGATAGCAAAACCGTGGAGCTCATCCGTCGTTTGTTCGATGTTCGAGAGATAGATCGTGACTTTGTCGCCCTTATTCACTTCGACTTTATACGGCGTGAAGGAACTGCGCACCGCCGTCATCCAGACCTTCAGATTCTTTCCCTCTCGCTGCACCTTTGCATCTTTCACGTCCCAGATTTGGTTCGGGTCCTTCGCCTCTTCCTTGGGATAAACCTCAATCGGCTTGAGCTTCGAAGCGCGGATGATCTGAGCGTAATGTGGCTCAGGCTCTGTGAAGGCATCATACAGTACACTCATCTTCGCTCCCGAAATGTCGATCAGCTGTGACGCCTCCGGCTGAGATGGTCCGACGCTGAGATGCCTTCCGTGCGAAAGCTTGTTGAGGGCGACGAGGAACTTCCCCGCCGGATGTCGTGTATCCCCCTCGGCCGCCGCCAGATGACCGATATTGTACGTGATGGGAACCTTGTCAAGCACTTCCCATGTGCCAAGTTTCCATTTTGCCACTGCACTCTCCACAAAGAGGCTCGTGTAAGCGTTCCCCTGATCATCGAACTGGGTGTGCAATGGGCCAAGCCCAACGTTGACTTCAGCATCCTTCACAGCGTCGTAATTCAGAACAGGAATTCCGTCTTCGTTACCAGTGAAGTTCTTTTGCTGGATCGCTGTAAGCATCTTTTCGAAGTTGAAGGCGGTCGTGATGCTCTGGAGCTTCCCGCTCGCGATGATGTACTTTCCGTCGGGACTCACATCGACACCGTGTGGGCTTTTCGCTGCAGGAAGGAGATAGACGACCCCCTCCACGTCTTTCGGATCGATCACCTTCACACCACCGACCATCTTAAATTTGCCCTCCTTGATCGCCTGCTCCGCCTTCTTCCAATTCACAGCGATCACATAATCGCGGTCCTTCTGAGACGCCGTGATTTCGAGAACGCCAGTGGCTCGTTCGCTATTATAGCACGTCCAGAAGGCCCACTCTCCGCTTGGACCTTTTCCGGCATCGCCAAGGTCATAATTGAAAGGTGGCATCAGGATTTCCCAGCCAAGCGACATTGTCCCGTCCTTTGGATCGATGGCGATCCCGGCCACGACCCCTTTATACTTCGTTGCATAGCCCTCTTCAAGCGGCTCGTACGTCCCCTTCGGGAGCGGGATCGAAAACCGCGAACCTGCCAGGATGTACTCCGTGTTCTCCGTCACGAAAGAAGAGCAGTGATTGCCGGACACATTCGGGAGAGGGCCAAGAATCTGCTTTGTCTTGAAGTCCCGCAAATCGATTCTTGCTACCCGATTGTTGGCGTTATCGCTAATGAACAACCACCGGCCGTCGTAATCGCCATTGGTCTCGCTGATGGCTGGATGGTGAGCATCACCCCACGTGAAGCCACCAAGCATTTCCTTCGATGCCTTGTCGAAGCCGTAGCCTGTGGCCGGATAGGGTGAGAAAACGGGAATCGTCGAGATATGACGCATCGATGGAATGCCGTACACATATACCTGACCAGAGTGTCCACCCGAAGCAAACAAGTAGAACTCATCGTGGTCACCCGGCGGAACGTACGTCTTCAACGCCGCTTCCGCTATATCCGATCGAGCTACCCGTCCTGTCTCCTTCTTGCCGCAGCTATCGAAGACCAGCATAAGAAGGAGCAATACAAGCGGACTCAAGAAGAAAAGCTTTATCCTCATAAAGCACCTCCCGTTGATGAATGGTGTTAGGAAAAATGAAGTTGATAGTTGAAAAGCGCTACTTTTTCGCTCCTGCTTCCTTGTCTCGTTGTAACTTCAGGTCATAAGCAAGCCGAACCTTCTCAACGGCTTCTTTCCGTTCTTCTTCTGTCAGAGTGATCATCGTCGAGAGAACAACTTCCATTGTGCCGGTTGGCCTTGCAAGGAAATCATCCAGCGTTCGCCCAAAACGCGACTGAACATCCGCGGGCGCGTTCGCAAGGTCTGGCCCGATCTGTGAGGCCGCTTCCACTCCGAGAGTCGATACAGAGTGGCACAGAAAGCAATTCTTCTTCACGAAGAAGGAGCCCGGACCTTTCGTCATCTCCTCTTCCTTTTGTCTTTCTTCCGGCGTTGGTACATCTCTAAAGTTGCTGTTTGGAATGTAACTCGCCGGGATGTCGGTCTTCTTCCAGCTGATCACAAGCATTGCAAGGGCCTGCGCGTCCTGAGTCGAGAAACCAAAATTCGGCATGACGGTATTCGGGGCAAGCTCCTTCGGATTCTTCAAGTGCGCTACCTGCCAGGTAAATACCGTGTGGAGCCCTCGTAGCCGATCATAGTTGAATTGCTCGGGCGCTTTATTTCCTTCCCACGTGAGATCGGGTCCGACCGTTCCGCCACGCCCGTTGATCACGTGACACGCACGGCAACCCTTCTCCTTCACAAGCTGCTTCGCGCGGTTGATGTAGTCGGCGCCTCTCGTCTCTCGATCGTAGCGGTGACAGACGTTGCAATTCATCTGCAGGAGCGCTTTCTTGTCCGCCATGAGATAAAAATCGCTCAGCTCTCTTCCAAGAATCGGCTCCTCCCAGTCTTTCATCAGCCCATGGGCTTCACGCGTCTCCGTTGCGTAGCCTTGTCCACCATGGCAGATCGTGCAACCATATTTTTCGATGGGATGCTTCTGAAGTATCTCACGAGGGTGAGTCTTAAACGGATTGCGCGCATTCTCTAATCCTTTCCACTCGGTTCCCAGATGGCACGTGATGCAGCGGTCCACCCGGTTTAGCGAGCTTACCCAGATCTGCTGTACCCCTAATGGAATCGCTCGAGCTTTTTCTGCTCCAAATCGTTCCGCTACAAGCGCGCGAAATTCGTCCTGGATTGCAATCCATTCTTCGTTGTAGTAATCGAAGTAAACGAACCCAAGAATGACCAGGAGAATCAAGCTGCCCAGAGCAAGGAAGAGTCGGTCTTTTCCGACGAAAGGCTTGTCCGACTTAGATTTTGCAGATGGCATAAGAATACGTTCTTTAGAATTTCACCGGAAGCTCGGGCCACCTTTCCCAAGGCCAGTAAAAGTTCCAATACGGCCCGCGCATATACGTCCCGACAAAAGTCAGGAGGAGGATGACGGCACACACAACGATGAAGACGGCGTTTTGTTTTCTCCTTTCCCGATGAAACCACACGCCCACAGCATTCACTGGGCTTCGGTCGAAGTACGGCCAGAGAGCAAGAAGCAATACGAGAAGCCCGGGAACCAGGATCCCACCCACGAGGCTCCCGCTGATTGTGAAGCTCCCAATCTGAATCGTCGTGTCAGCAACAAGCTCTTGCAACCAGAGAAAGTACCAAGGCGCCTTTGCCGGATTCGGAGTAACAGAAGGATTGGCCGGGGCTTCTAAAGGTGCTCTGAAAAGGACCGTGAAAATCGATACAACCGTAATCGTGAGCAAAGAAACAACGAGAATACGACGCAACAGATGAGGGGAAGAAAATTCCGCATCGGCATCCTCGGCCACGGCCGTCGCACGTACATGGACACTCGTTCCGCCCGCGATGCCTAGGAGCGTATAAGTTTTTGACTTCACCGGCGGAATCTCTTCTTTCTTCTGCTCAAAAGACTCCTGATCCACAACAGCAAGGCCCCCATCCTTCCGAACCCTCCACATGTGGTACGAGAAAAGGAAGAGGACGACCGTGGGCAGGAGGAAACAGTGGAGAACGTAAAACCGGAGGAGGGTGTTCTGGGCGATCTCGTTTCCGCCAAGAAGGACGAATCGGACCGATTCACCGATCACTGGCGCGGCCCTGGCGATGTTCGTCCCAACTGTGACGGCCCAGTAAGCGAGCTGATCCCACGGAAGCAGGTAACCGGTAAAGGAAAGAAGCAGCGTTGCAAGAAGTAACAACACACCGATGATCCAATTCACCGGTCGGTTGGCTCCCGGAACCGCTCCATTCTTATAGGCGCCGGTGAGAAAAACACGAACCATGTGGAAGAAGACGACTGCAACCATCAAGTGGGCCGCCATACGATGCGACCCTCGAAGGAACCACCCGAAGGAGATAACATACTCAAGATCTTTAACAGAGCCGTACGCCCGCTCCACCGATGGGACGTAGAGAAACATCAGAATTCCCCCCGTTACACACAGCAAAAGGAACAGAGCGGCTGAGATCGTCCCGAGCCAGAAGGAGTAACTCCATGAAAGGCTACGACGACTCGTTTTTGCCGGAAACCAATGCAAGAGCAGATTTCGTACAATGGCGTCCCCTGCTTCACGCTCGCTCTTCGGACGATAAGTCCAAGTGAGCTTCATCCATATTCGATCGAGAGAAGTGAAGAAGTCCTGTATCGCACGATTCATCGCTGCTCCTCCCTAAACCGTCAACCGGGTGTTTTGCTCGACTTCTCTTGAAGTATTAACGACCAGTTGACCATCGTCCGGCGAGAGTTCAAGCTTGTACCAGGGAAGTGGACGCGGCGCCGGACCGGCAAAGTTCGTGCCGTCACCATAGAACTTTGAGCCATGACATGGACAGTGAAACTCGTAGGTGAACTCTTTCACGACTCCTCCTAGAACAACGCGCTCTGGCCTGTTAAGAGCCACATACTTCGCTGTACATCCAAGATGCGTGCATACGGCGGAGATGGAATGGAAGGTTTTCCCCTCCTTGAAGAGATAGAGCTTCTTGTCATCGAGGAACGTCACGCCTTCAGGGAAGCGTTCCGCCACGCCGATTTTGAATCTTCTCGGCGCTTCATAAAGTACGTTCGGAACGAGGGAACGAGTAGGTGATGCCCGCGATGCTCAGGAGAAAAGCACCGACTCCCATACCCGCGAGAAATGATCGACGCGAAAGTGGGGGTCGCTCTGGCTCGGCCCGTTTTTCCGTCAGTCGAGGGAAGATCTTCACAGATGCCTCCTTGCTTCAATATCTAACTGAATAGCTCGTGTTGTTCATAGTAGAATACTTCCATCGTCATTGCATCGGTCGGACAGCGAATCGCACAAAGACCACACCGGATGCACTTCTCCTCGTCTTTGATCATCGCAGAGGCGGGAGCAAAGGGATCTCGCTCGTAATGGTCGAAGAGCCTTTCCTTCGTTTCTTCCGACAACTCCAACGCTCCGACAGGAACAAGCTGGAGGCAATTCTCCGGGCATACGTCCACGCAGCGGTTGCACAGGACACACTTTTCTGCATCATAGATCGTTTGAATGTGGCAATAAAGGCAGCGTTCCGCCTGTTTCTTTGCCTGTTCCTCCGAGTAGCCAATCTCGACTTCGGAGATCCCTGTCCGGCGATTCAGGTCAATCGTGGGGGGCGCGACACGCTCGCACTGCTCATAACCCTCGGGACGGGAGTACACCCGCGTAGGGATCTTCTCAACCGAGAGATTGTAGTACGTCTGAGGATGCACACGTCTGAGGTAAGAATCGATGGAGAGCGCGGCCCTCTTACCGTTAGCGATGGCGTCGATGATATTCCTCGGGCCGAAGGCAACGTCTCCGCCAGCGAAGATGCCCGGGGCGGATGTTGCGAGACTCTCCCGATCAACCTTGATGGTTCCTTGCGGTGTTAGATCGATGCCATCCTCTGGTCTAAGAAACGATAGATCTGCCCGTTGCCCGATGGCAAGGATCACTGAGTCGGTGTCCAAGATCTCGCTGAAACTAGGATCATACTGTGGGTCAAATCGACCAGCTTCATCGTAAGTTCGCTTCACGCCAATGAATTCGACACCCTTCACCCTTCCTTTCTCTCCGAAGATTCTCCTTGGCCCGCGCTGTGGATGGAAGATGATTCCCTCTTGCTTCGCCTGCTCAAACTCATCCTTGCCCTGGGTTGTCCGCAAGACGGGCATCTCTTGAAAGGATTCCAGACTCGCGATGTGAACCTCCTCTGCACCCCCACGTTTCGCAGTTCGAGCGGCATCCACCGCTTCATGAATCGAGACCATCTCTTCTTCAGGTCGGCCCCGAAGTGCCATTCTCGCTGCATCGAATGCGACAAACCCACCACCGATCACAAGAACGCGCCGGCCCAGATTCACTCGATAGCCGTTATTGATGTTGATGAGGTAGTCGATCGCCTTGATTACACCGTCAAGCTCTGCCCCTTCGATGTTCAGATCCCGTCCTTTCTGCGTACCTACCGAAAGAAAGATTGCCTCGAATCCCAATTGCTTGAGATGCGAGATAGCAAATTTCTCCGTCAGGGGTGAATTCAACTTAATGTCCACGCCGAGAAACTTAATCTTCTCGACCTCCTTCTCAATCAGAGTCCGCGAAAGACGGTATTCAGGAATCCCATGCCGTACCATTCCACCCGGAACATCTGTTGCCTCGAACACTGTTACGTTATATCCCATCAACGCTAGATCGTGAGCGCATGAAAGCCCCGCGGGCCCAGAGCCAATCACCGCGACTCTCCTCCCTCCTGCGATGTTCTTCCTTTTCTCCATCTGGATGGGGAGGTGCCACGATAACTTGTTTCCCGACTCGCTGCCACCTTTGAATAGGTCGTCCTGCGTGTCCGGTGCAACTGACTCGACACCGTACTTCTCTGTCACAAATCGCTTGAGTGCACGGATACTCACAGGGGCATCGATTGCACCCCGGCGACAAGCATCCTCACACGGTGCGGCACACACTCGCCCACAGATACTCGCGAGAGGATTCGGTGAGCGCGCCGTTAGGAATGATTCCCGGTACTTCCCTTCAGCGATCAACTGGACGTACTTCCCGGCATCCGTATGGATGGGACAGGCCGCCTGACACGGGATCATGTTCTTCCAGAATTCAATGTCCGGCAAAACAACACGATATTTTACTTCTGCCATTGCCTACGAGGATTTCAATGCTGAAGTTGAAAAAAGGAGCACGTGGTGATGAAGCCTTTCATCACGCTCTCCTTTCTACAGGGTAGCCGTCACTTTTCGATTTTCCTTCATCACATCAGCTAAGTGTTCAATCTCCTTGCGCGTCAGAAGATGCCGCACCATTGGAAAGAGAATGTTGTTCTCTTTCCAGATGTGTCCCTCGTACAACTGAACGGTCCAGTATCTCTCTTCCAAAAACTCTTTCAAGAGGGGCTTCACGCTTTCTGCGCACGGGTCCTCGTCGATCAGACGCGCAAGCTCTTTGATCCTTCTGAGGGCGCGTTTCGCCAGCTGATGTTCTTCCTCCATTGCCTCAACTGGCATTTTTCCTTGAACAAAGGCAGATTGGGATACCAGCTTCGATTGAATCATCGGAAAAAGGCCTTCCTCTTCATCCCGAATATGGAGAGCTGCGCCGGTTCCCATGAAGCTGAGAATCATTCGGATGTTCTCTTTCTCCGAGACGTACCCGACAGCTCCGAGTTTCTAGATGCTCTGAAGAGATTGCCTGAAAAGCGAAAGCTCAGCGAGTATGCAATCATGATTTTATGCGAGTATCTGAAACGGTTCAGTGATGGGCATCGGCGTAGCCCCCTAGCTCAAACTGGAATGTAATCTCCTTCTAATCGCAGCTGTGGGAAGGATTCAGGCAACTCCTGCCAAAATTGATAGTAGCTTTCTCGCTCCTGAGAAATCCCACCCCACTTCTCCATCTCGAGCCTTCGAATGGCGACTGAATTCAGGACTTTCGCCCGAGAATTCTCTCTCAGGTTTTTATAAGAGCAAGCGCCGTGCCATTTTCAGACAAATCAGCCTGAAATTGGGGAAGATACGGGTTGCGCCTCCTACGGTATGCTTAGCGCGGAGATCTCTCAGCAGCGAACAGTTCCTTCGAAAGCAACTCAAGAAGGCAGCTCGAGCAAGGAGATTTGTCCTTGAAATCAATCTCTTCCGCATAGCTCGAGGAGTGCATCACACAGCGAGTATCGTTGCAGTGGATAAGTCCAAATGTGTGACCAAGCTCGTGAACGGCTTCTTTTTCTAAACGACTCTCGACGAGAGCCGGCTGAGCCGGAAGACCGTACAACTCCGGCTTCAAGCGAAAAGAGGACACGACAGCAGCAGCGCCGTTCAACTGCGCCTCTCCAAAGACATACGATAGCACAGGTACAAAGAGGTCGTACTCTGTCACGCCGAGGATTTTTGCCTGCCGGTCAGTTTTCGACTTCAGCAAAACCGAAAGAAGAAGAGTCGAGTTGTATTGGTTCCGGTATGGATCATATGCCAGCGCCGGATCTGTAGGCAAAGGCAAAAGGGAAACAGGCAAGCGGAAAATCTCCCGAATCGTCTTTTCCAGGCGCTGCAGGAGCTTGTCCGAAACGTTCCCGATTGGAACGAGGGCAACGGGTGACATGGTCACCTCTTAAGCCCGTATTTCTCGATCTTATGATAAAGGGTAACACGATCAATCTTCAAGATCTCCGCAGCCCGGGTGATATTCCAGCCCGTCCGATCAAGGATGTTGATGATATGCTCCCGCTCAACCTCAGCGAGGGAATCTGCCTCGGCGACCTTCAGCCGACTGCTGAGTTGAAACGGCAAGTCCTCTGCGCGTATTGCAGGAGGCTTCCCGACAACCATCGCGCGCTCAATGGCGTTCTGGAGCTCTCGGACGTTTCCCGGCCAATCATATCGGATGAGAAGATCGAGGGCCTCGGGCGAGATGCTCGATATGCTCTTGTTCATCGAGTATGCGTACTTTCGGAGAAAGTGCTGGGCAAGAAGGGGAATGTCTGATCGCCTCTCCCGAAGTGGAGGAAGGAAAATCGTGAAGACGTTCAGTCGATAGTAGAGGTCTTCTCGAAACGTGCCATCTTCAACCGCCTTCTCGAGATTCTTATTCGTTGCACAGATGATGCGAAAGTCAACATGGATGGCCTGTTCACCTCCGAGCCGTGTAAATTGTTTCGTCTCGATGACACGGAGGAGGTCGACTTGCAGTTTCATCGTCACGTTCCCGATCTCGTCGAAGAAGATCGTCCCACCATTTGCCATTTCAAATTTCCCCTTCCGCCGATACTGGGCTCCTGTGAAGGCCCCTTTCTCGTGACCGAAGAGCTCGCTCTCGAGAAGCCCCTCGGGAATTGAGCCGCAGTTGACGGGAATCAGCGGGAAATAGCGACGGTTGCTGTTTGCATGGATTGCACGGGCGACAAGTTCTTTCCCCGTTCCGCTCTCACCGCGGATCATGACCGTTGCATCGGTTTGGGCGACGGTCTTGATGAGTTCCATCACCTTCTTGATCTGTGGACTTTCACCAATAATCTCGTCCAGCTTCGAAAGCTCTTCGATTTTCGTCCGAAGGAGGATGTTCTCGGCCGCGAGCATCCGCTGCTTGATCGCATTTCGGATGAGGTGGCTGAGGTCATCGGGGTCGACGGGCTTCGTAACGTAGTCGAAGGCGCCCTCTTTCAAGGCCTGGACAGCGGATTCAACCGACGCGTATGCCGTAATAATAATCACGACGATATTCTTGTCGATCTCCTTGATGCGCCGCTGGAGCTCAAGCCCGCTCATCCCGGGCATCTTAATGTCCACGAGAGCTATATCCCACGACTGCTCTTGCATGATTTTCAACGCTTCTGTGGCGTTCTCCGCTGTCCCGACGCGGTAACCGTCTTCTTTGAACCAGCGGCTGAGAGAATCTCGAACTGAGAACTCGTCATCGACGATGAGGATTCCGACGTCAGGCTTATTCATGGCTTGCCACCTCTTGTGAAATTCTCACGGTGCAGACTCCTTGCTCCTCTTTCCCGCGCCCACCTCGAGCCCGGAGAGGCAGCACAACGGTGAACGTTGTTCCTCGATTGACCTGCGAACTTACCTCGATCCGACCACCGTGGTGTTCAACAATCCCATAGGCAACGGAAAGGCCCAGCCCAACCCCTTTCCCTGCTGACTTCGTCGTAAAGAAAGGTTCAAAGATTTTCGGCAGGATCTCGGGCGGGATACCAACTCCTGTATCTTCGATGGCAACCTCAACGACCCCCTGCCCCGGCCGATGCGCAGTTCGGAGTGTCAGTATCCCGCCCTCCGGCATCGCCTCAACGGCGTTCATCGCCATCGCCAGAAATGCCTGCTGAAGTTGGTTGGCATCGCACTCGAGGGGAGGGAGATTGGGATCAAGTGCTCGTTTCAGCGTGATGCTGTGAATCTCGAGGTGGTGTCCGATGAGTCGAACACATTTCCCGAGGATGTTGTTTAGGCTCTCGGACTTGAAACCCGCGGACTCCGCCTTCGAGAACAGGAGAAGATTCTTCACGATGTTCCCACATCGAACGGTCTCATCGGCAATGAACGTCAGCTGGTTGATCATCTCGGAAATTTCGTTGTCGGAGAGATGTCGCTTTTCAAGTTTCTTTCGAAGGAGCTTTGTGTACGTCAGCACGCCCTCCAGCGGATTGTTCAACTCATGTGCCACGGTTGCCGAGAGCTGGCCGAGTGATGCCATCTTTTCGATCAGGACGATATGGTTCTGAACTTTCTGGAGTTCGTCGCTCTTCTGTTTTACTTTCTCCTCGAGCGTTGCCGACCATCGAGTGATCTCGTCGTAGGCGCGCTTCAATTCGGCGGCCATGCGATTGAACGATGACCCAAGCTCGCCAAGTTCATCTTTCGAGTCGGACCGGATTCGGAAGTCGAGGTTCCCACCTGAAATCTGCTTCGTGCCCTCAATGAGTCTGCGAACCGGCTGGCGAACCACTTTCAGAAGGAAACCAGCTGAGACCAGACCGATGATGGCGACTGTCGCGAACGCCGAAAGAATCATCTGCTTCTTGCTCTCCGCCAGATGCTCATCCACTTGTTTCAACGACATGCGCACGTCGAGGACACCCAAGACCGTCTTGGACTCCGGGTGGGCATGACAGGAAGCCGCGTAGCAATCGGGCTCATTCTTGATGGGGTTGATGAGACCGAGCACTCGATACCCCATGGCCGAGGTGAAGATACGGGTACGGTTCTCGTAGGCCAACGATTCAATCGGTTTTTCTTGGCTGTGGCAGGCGTAACAAGCTTCGGCTTTCATGTCTACGGACGTCCCTATCTCGCTCGACTGCCCGGAGAACATGATCTCCCCCCTCTTATTGTAGATCCTCACGCCGTCGAATCCCGGCTCCGCCGCAATGGTCTTGATGATCTGGTACAGATCCTCCTTGCGGTTCAGCATCATACTGTAGTGCGTTGAGCGCTTGATCAAATCGCTCGTGCGGTTTGCGCTCTGGAGAACGGTCTCCATGAGATGGGAGCTCTGGACCGTTACGTTGATATAGGTATTGAGCGCAAACACAACAGCCATCACGCCGAGGAGAAGGAGGAGCAGTTTCGTACTGAGGGTCTGGAATACACGCATCGAAGTCTACAGTTGCGATCGAGAAATTCTATTGAGGATCGGTTCACAAACTGTGCCACGTCTCTTGCGTAACCAGAAGGGTTTTGCACAGCGCTCTTCTTAGGGTTGCAAAAAAGAAACCCTGCTCTTCTTATTCCAAGGAAAGAACAAGCTCCCGATCGCACATGAGGAAAGAGGGGCGGCAGCTGCACCGACTCACCTGCCCGTTACGGATGAAACAGAATCGAGATAAGCTCGATGTACTTCCTGGGACCGAGCAGCGACTCGACGTTCTCCACGTATCGACCGCCGTCGAGAAGCGTTACGCCGGCAGGAAGACTGTCTACATTCGAGTAAAGAAGGATTCGACGGCGAAGCCGTTCGATGTCTTTCCGATACCGCGCCGACGCTGAGATTCGTGGGAGGAGCCTCCTCATGTCAACGCCGAATTTCTCCAACTCGATGCGTAGGAGCCATCCTTTCTCGTACGGGGAGGTTCGCAGAAGGTTGGGGAGTGCGTAAAGGTCCTCGTTGACCTGGGCGATTGTTCCCGTGACGGGCGAGACGAAGGCGATCGTCCCTGCGGCTCCAACGAGCCAAGTGCAATACTCGCCTTGTTGAACACGCGTTCGGACCGATGGAAAGACAATTGAATTCGCGTGCGGCAAGAGCCGAGCAGCAAGGTCATCGACCCCGATCCTCGCAATGTGCTGTTGCCCATCTTGCACCCACGTATGGGCCCGAAAGTAGTAGCGGTCTTCGCGGATTGAGTATTGCTCCAGTTGATGGAAGAACGATTCGAGAATCTTTTTTTGCACGACGAATCTGCTCGTCTCCGACTCGAAACTGCTTAGCTCAGGAGCCGAATCTGATCGACTGCCACTGGCATCTTCATGTGGCCCGCGGAAGCTTTGGCGAAGGGCTGCATCAAGGGGGCAATGCTCGCAATCGAACTCCATGTCACAAATTCTTGACGCGATAAGTCCAGCATGCACCCACACGCATTCAAGATCGCGGTCCGACATCCTTCGGCAGTCTCCATTCGATTGTGTATGCTCAGAGCCCATGCGGTCCTCACTGCTCAGCGGCGATGGCCCGTGAGGGGCGCTGGGGTCGAGCCGAAACCATCACGCGGTCAAATGCTTCGTCCGCGGATTCCGGGCCTTCTGTCTCGGTAAAGATTCGCAAGGACTTCACCGCGACGGCGAAGACGGCGAATCCGAGCGCGACGATGAACATCGTGACTGAAATCTCCATCCACGACGGAAAGTACGCAACCCCAGACGATGCTGCCATGCCCGTGACGCTCACGTTCAGTCGATTCAGAACAAACCCGAGGATGACGAAAAGGGACGAAAAGAACAGCACGTTATAGTTTCCGCGAAGCTTCGGTATCGCCAAGAGAACAATCGGTAGGACAACTCCCAACCCTATCTCAAGATAGTACAAGGATGTTTCAATCCTCGGCTGTAGGAGGAGAAATGCTTTTCCACGGGAGAGAAGATCCTCTCCCTTCAACGCTGCGTACGCGATCAGGATAACAACGATCACGCGGCCAAGATCCCTCAGGAGATCCGTCTCAAGCCGTCTCCCGAAGGCACGAAAACTCATGAAGGACTCGAAGATCGTCATCGCACAGCCGACGGCAATTGCAGAGAGAAAGAAGAATACCGGCAGCAGTGGAGAGTACCAGAGAGCATAGAGCTTGTCGGGCACGATAAGGTAGAGCGACCCGAGGGACGATTGGTGGAGGGTCGACAGCAGCACCCCAACGATGACGAGAGGAACCGTCACTGCCTTGATCCACTTCAG
>JBBIJH010000029.1:5281-21637 GCA_037446075.1 Ignavibacteriales bacterium | reverse complement strand
CCCTTTTGCTTTCCGTATCCTCTCATAGATTGCCAGGTCTTGTTTGGAGATCCTTCTCAGAATTTTTTCTCGATCGTGTTTCAGTCGAAGCTCTTCGTCTTCGTTCGCCTTTGACACTTCTTCGAGTTCCTGCCGCTTCTCCTCTAGTTCTTTCGTCGCTTCCTCGAGCCTGACCTTCGCTTTCTCCATGTCTTCGCGAGCGACTGCCATTCTCCCTTCGATGATATCCAGCTCTTTTTCTAACTTCGTTATCATGTCTTGGGCCATGTCGATCTCCCTCGAGAGAGCATCGTACTGCCGATTGCTTTTGACCTGAAACTGCTGTGCTTTGAATTTCTCGATCTTCTCTGTCTGGGAAACGATCTCGAGGTCTGTCTTATCACGGTCCACATGGCTCTGTTTTATGATTGCTTCGAGTTCCTTTATACGGTCTTGTTCTGCATTTACGCGGGCCTCGAGTTCAGCCACTGCGTCTGGTAGGTCCCCCTTGAGCTCCTCCAACTCGTCCAGGCCCTTGTCTATTTTTTGTAAGGCGTAGAGCTTACTTAGTCTCTCTTCCAAAGTGATCTCCTCTTAAAGTTGGACTTTGTTTGTCAAAACTGGTCGAAGGCGTCGTTCCTGTGCTCAATGATACTGGATCGGGTTCCGTGCTGACCGGCTAACGAGCACATCAGCTCTCTTGCCCATCTTGGAGATTCCCTCCTCCAATCTCTTGGCTAGAATATCAAGTACAGGGACCTCCGTCTCATAATGGCCGGCATCGATGAGGGCTATCCTCCCGGTTGCCTCTTGGAAAGTGTGATACTTAATGTCCGCTGTTATGAAGGCGTCGGCGCGAGCATCAATTGCTGCATCTACGAGAGACGCACCACTTCCACCACAGACCGCCACTCTCTTGATGCTTGCTGTTGCATCCCCCACGTATCGCAGATGTTCTGAACGAAGTGATTTTCGTATCAGCCGCAGGAAGGCATCTAACTTTCTCGGGCGTTCTAATTCGCCGATAGCGCCAGCGCCGACATCGCCTGCCCGGTTCTCGAGTGGGTACACATCGTACGCAACTTCTTCGTATGGGTGCTCCTCGATCATTCTCGAGATCACCGACTGGACACGCCACTGAGGAACAAGCATTTCGAGGCGAACCTCCCGGACCTTCTCGAACTTTCCCACCTCACCCACGTAGGGGCTCGCGCCCTTGCGAGCGCGGAAAGTCCCGGTGCCCTCCACTCGGAACGAGCACATCTCATAATCGCCAATGTTGCCCGCGCCAGCATTCCCCATCGCCTTTGCCACTTGTTCCACATGATCGGAAGGGACGAAGACAGAAATCTTTTTAAGGGTACCCGTTGGTCGATGGAGGAAATCTAGGTTCTTCAATCCTAAGCGTGTGGCAAGGGCGAAGCTTACGCCGCTTTCGGTAAAATCAAGGTTCGTGTGCGCGGAGTACACTGCAATGCCGGCGCTAATCAAGTCGTGGACGAGTCTCCCAACGCGATTCGATGCGGAAATGGAACGAAGGGGATGGAATAGAAGGGGATGATGAGTCACAATGACATCAACACGCTTGCGCCTGGCTTCAGCTACTACTTCAGAAGAAACCTCTAACGCAACGAGGATTCTTCGTACAGCTTTTTCATAGTTTCCTATTTGTAGTCCAACGTTGTCTTTCGCCCACGCGATTTCTCGCGGAGCCCAATCTTCAATGATGGTGGTAAGTTCTTCCAACTTCATAGACTGATGCGGCAGTGTAATAAAAAAAGTGTCCCGTTTTTTCGGCGGGACACTTTTTCGTTTGTCGGACTTTGAGGGTGTTTGGTGGTCTTCCTCTGAGGATGATATGGCCTTTGACTTATAGCCATCGTGGATGACTGTTGGAACTGGTCTTCGAGTGAAGCATAAGCAAGTATGCTAAGACCTGCTTGGGTAAAGTCTGTTTCAAATATAAGGTCTAATGATTGAAGATGCAAGCACTCTATTGGGCAACCCAAAAACAGAGTCTGGCCGACCCAGCGAGAGAAAACCGAGGCTTCCTCCACACCGATTCCAGCATTTCGCTTCTGCGTTCACGGCGCTATCCCCTCTACCTACTTGGACTCCCCTAAATTCTGGAGCTTCCGGATCTTTCCTTCGATCAAGTTGATCATTTCAGAAATCTGACTCACAAGCTGTTGTTGCTGTTCGGGAAGTTGCTGTCTCGCGATGGCATCGGCGGTGAGCTTCATGGCGGTGAGAGGATTGTTGAATTCGTGACTGATCGCGACAATAAGTTCACGGATGGCCTCCGTGCGTCGTTCTGCGATCACGCGGTTACGCTCGGCCTCTGCAATTTTTCTTTTTAGTTCGACTCTGTCCAAGATGTTCAAGATCGTTCTTGGAAGAATCGTGTCAGTAGTTTCTTTCTTGATCAGGTATTCCTCAGCACCGGTCTTCATCGCTTCGATCGCCAGGCGGAAGTCCTTTTCACTCGTCAAGAAAATGATCGGCACGGCGATATTCCTTTCCCGGATTCCTCTGGTGAGTTCCAAGCCGCTCATGTCCGGTAGATGGGATTCTGTCAGCACGATGTCCACCTTCTTATTTCTCTCAAGTTCCTCCAGAGCCGCGTTGCCTGCTTGCTTCCAAAGCAGGTTGAATCTTCTTCCCATGAAGGTGGTTAGATGCTGTTGGGT
This sequence comes from Ignavibacteriales bacterium, assembly GCA_037446075.1. Classification (GTDB taxonomy): domain Bacteria; phylum Bacteroidota; class Ignavibacteria; order UBA10030; family JAHEZR01; genus JBBIJH01. Next base: position 18,968 of record JBBIJH010000029.1, on the reverse strand, counting down.
CAACTTTGCGTACGTGATATCGTCATCGACGAGCAGGACGTTGATGGGGGCTTGAGACATCGTGGGTCTTATCAAAGTTGGGATTGAGAAGCGCTTTTCACATTAAAGATACGGGATAGGAAGGAAATCTGCAATACCTAAAAACCGAGAAGGGTCACATAGGTTGGGCCGCCAGCGATCCTCCTGGGGATGACTTTGATTTATGATTGGTGTTGCTTTTTCTGTTTCTTTTCTCTATACTTTTTGAAAGTTGACCTGAATCCTCTCTTCGAGGATTCTTTTCGAGTCAAGTCGAGCGAATACAGTATTCTCATAAGCGGGGTAACGTCCATGCCAGAGAAGCCCAAAGTTCTCATCGTCGACGATGAAGAGCCTCTTCGTGCGGTACTCAGCGCCGAGCTTGCCGGTGAAGGTTATCAGGTCGAGACTGCCGCCGATGGCGACGAAGCCATGGAGCTCGTCCAGTCAAGACCCGTGGACCTTGTGCTGCTCGACATCAAGATGCCGAAGGTCGATGGATTCGAAGTTCTGCGCTTCATCAAGCAGCGATACCCGAAGATCAAAGTAATTATGCTCACCGGTTATGCTGACCTCAGTAGTGCGATTGACTCAAAGCGATGGGGTGCAGAGGACTTCGTGAGCAAGCCTTATGACCTCTTTGACCTACTCACCACGATCGAGCGAGTTCTCAGCACAGAGTAGCCTAAGTACAGGCCATTCCCATTTGCAGGACTCCTCACCAACATAGTGTTCAATCTGCTCTCTTGCTGTAACCTTCCGTCCCTGCGTGCCTCCTACTCTCCGCGTATCAAAGGGGATGCACCGTGATTTGAAGAACACCCAAAACGATCACCTTGACTTTCCGTCCAATTTTTTGTACTATTTTCGCGTGACAACCGTGCTGTGTCCGGCTTTTTCGAAGGAGAAAGCACTTCCGGTCTTCCATTGGTGCTTCCTGTGTGATGGCAGGCCGGAGACAGACTTATTCTGACTCCTCGCTTGACTTGCAAGACCCCCCATGGCAAAGTTCCAGGGTGTAGATTACTACCACGCTGACGACCTTCTGTCCGAGGAAGAAATCCTCGTCCGAAACACTATCCGTGAGTTCGTGGACGACCGCATCCTCCCGATCATTGAACGCCATAACCGCGCCTGCACTTTTCCGATGGAGGTTGTGCCCCAGATGGCCGCACTTGGAATCCTCGGGGCCACCCTTCCGCCTCAGTATGGATGCGCAGGGATGAATAATGTAGCCTACGGGCTCGTCATGCAAGAACTTGAGCGAGGGGATAGTAGCATTCGAAGCTTCGCCTCAGTTCAGAGTGCTCTCGTGATGTTCCCGATTTACACCTTCGGTTCAGAGGAACAGAGAGAATACTGGCTCCCGCGGTTGGCCAAGGCGGAGAAGATCGGCTGCTTCGGGTTGACAGAGCCAGACTACGGCTCCAACCCTGGTGGCCTCGTTACCCAGGCTGTGCGGAAGAACGGGTACTTTGTGCTCAACGGCACGAAGATGTGGATCACGAACGGGACGATCTCAGACGTCGCCGTAGTCTGGGCGAAGCTTGATGGGGAGATTCACGGCTTCTTAGTTGAGAAGGGGACGAAAGGCTATACAGCTCCTGAAATGAAGGGAAAGCATTCACTCCGCGCATCAGTCACTTCTGAACTGATCTTCCAGGACTGCGAGATACCGGAGGAGAACCTGCTGCCGAAGTCAAAAGGGCTTAAGTGCGCATTAATGTGCCTCGACCAAGCGAGGTACGGAATCGCATGGGGTGCCATCGGTGCTGCGATGGCATGTTACGATTCCGCCGTCCAGTATGCGAAATCACGCATCCAGTTTGGCAAACCGATTGGTGCGTTTCAGTTGGTACAGGCTGAGCTCGTTTACATGCTCACGGAGATCACGAAGGCGCAGCTCCTGTGCCTGCAACTTGGACGCTTGAAAGACAAAGGGAAGGCCCACCATACTCAGGTTTCCCTCGCAAAGCGGAACAACGTGGAAATAGCGCTCAACATCGCGCGCAAAGCCCGAGACATACTCGGGGCAAATGGGATTTTGGACGAGTATCCCGTCATGCGTCACATGGCGAACCTTGAGTCCGTGAAAACATACGAGGGGACGCACAACATTCATACACTCATCGTCGGTGAAAGCATCACTGGCTTGCCCGCGTTCACCTAAGACAGGAGACCCATGAGAAAAATTATCCTCGGTGAAGCCGTCACGTACGACGACGTGCTTCTTGTCCCCGCGAAATCCAGTGTCCTGCCCCGCGAGGTGGACATGCGCACACAGCTCACGAAGCGAATCTCGATCAACATTCCTTTGATCAGCGCTGCGATGGACACCGTCACGGAGTCGGGGATGGCCATCGCTATTGCGCGAGAGGGGGGGATAGGAATTCTCCACCGGAACATGTCCATCGAGAAACAGGCCGAAGAGGTCGATAAAGTGAAGCGTTCTGAAAGTGGGATGATTCTCGATCCGGTTACGCTTCCGCCTGAAAAGACGGTTCGCGACGCGCTCGCTGCGATGAGCAAGTATAGCATTTCCGGGATCCCAATAGTTAAGAATGAAAAACTCGTCGGAATCCTGACAAACCGAGACCTTCGATTTGAACCAAACCTCGATCTGCAAATCTCAAAGGTGATGACGGACGGTCGACTTATCACCGCCCCGGTAGGCACAACCCTTGAGGAAGCCGAGAAGATTCTCCAGAGACATAAGATCGAGAAGCTGCCTGTTGTTGATAAGAGCGGAAGACTTAGAGGGCTCATCACATTCAAGGATATTCAAAAGAAAAGGAAATTTCCCAATGCCTGCAAAGACAGACATGGTCGATTGCGGGTCGGAGCGGCTGTGGGAGTAACCTCGGAGACGGAGGAACGAGTCGCAGCGCTGGTGGAAGCGGGTGTGGATGTGGTGGTCGTAGATACAGCTCATGGTCACTCGCGTGGAGTCATCATGACCGTGAAGCTCCTGAGGCGGCGGTTTCCGGAACTTGATCTCATCGCGGGGAATGTTGGCACGCCGGAAGGAACCCGGGATCTAATCAAAGCTGGTGCGGATGCTGTGAAAGTGGGGATCGGCCCCGGCTCCATTTGTACGACGAGAGTCATCGCCGGAGTTGGTGTCCCTCAGATCACTGCGATTCACGAGTGCTCGAAGGCCGCGCAGAAGTATAATATCCCGATCGTTGCCGATGGGGGGATTAAACAGACGGGGGACATTGCGAAAGCGATCGCCGCCGGTGCGGATTCTGTAATGGTGGGTGGACTCTTTGCCGGAGTTGAGGAAAGCCCTGGAGAAAAGGTGCTGTATGAGGGGCGCGCCTATAAGGTCTACCGAGGGATGGGTTCGCTGGAAGCGATGAAGCAGGGCGGCAGAGATCGATACTTCCAGGATGTAGAGGATGATCTTCCCAAGCTTGTACCCGAAGGGATTGAGGGAAGGGTGCCGTACAAAGGCCATCTGAGCGAGGTGGTATTCCAGATGGTGGGGGGACTCCGTGCTGCCATGGGCTATTGCGGTGCCAGGACTATTCAGGAGATGAAGCGGAAGGCGAGATTCATTCGCATGACAGAAGCCGGACTTCGTGAGAGCCATCCCCATGATGTCGAGATCACGAAAGAACCTCCAAACTATCAGGTTTGACCCTTTAGGATCGGCACGGTCAAGAAATGTTTCAGAAACGGATTAAGAGGATTTTGGAGAAGCTCCAAGGACTCGAGCTTGACGGCCTGCTGGTGACGTATCTGCCGAATGTTCGATACCTAACAGGCTTCACGGGCTCCAGCGGGATGTGTTTCATCGGGGAAGAACGAAAGGTTTTCGTTACCGACTCGCGCTACGACAGCCAGTCTCATGAAGAGGTAAAGGGAATGAATATCCTTATCGCTGCCGATGGCTTGATTGATGAGCTTGAGAGGCAAAAGATTTTCAAGGGGGTGAGGCGAGTAGGGATTGAGGGGAATCACCTGGCTTACACTGAATACCAGAAGCTGAAGAAAACTTTTCCTCGAGTGAAGTTTACCCCGCAGGCCGATCTTGTGGAGAGCATTTCCTCCGTCAAAGAGGATGAAGAAATTGCACTGATCAGAGAAGCCGCAAAAATTTCGGATAAAGTCTTCCAGAAAATTCTTCACTATCTCCGCCCCGGTGTCCGAGAGCTAGAAGTGTCTGCTGCAATATCCTATTATCATAAAATCTATGGCGCCGAACGAGACTCCTTCGAACCGATCGTTGCCAGCGGCACCCGCGGCGCTCTTCCACATGGCGTTGCCTCTGCAAAGAAAATACGGAGAGGGGAGTTTGTAACGCTGGATTTCGGCTGCGTCTATCGCGGCTATTGTTGTGATATTACCCGCACGGTGGCCGTGGGGAACCCCAGCCGAAAGTTGCGAGAGGTGTACGGAATTGTCCACGATGCGCAAGCAAGTGCTCTGGATGCCGTGAAGACGGGTATCACTGCAAAAGCTCTCGATGCAGTCGCTCGGGATTTCATCGCTAAGAGAGGCCTCGGGCGGTACTTTAGTCATTCCCTCGGACATGGCATTGGACTCCAGGTGCACGAGCCTCCGAGAATCTCTTCCCATAGCTCATATGAGCTTCAGACAGGAAACGTGATCACGATCGAGCCTGGAATTTATCTGCCCGGTGTTGGTGGCGTTCGGATCGAAGATGATATTGTTGTTCTGAATGGGAGGTGTAGGGTCCTCAATAGGGCCTCGAAAGAACTTCTTGTGTTATGATCTGGTTTCTTTGACCCGTTGAGTCCCGTACCGGCCAGTCGCTCTCTTCAGCCATGACACGGTGCTAATGAGGAAAGTTCTTGTCGTCGCGTACTATTTTCCTCCGCTTGGACTAAGCGGGGTCCAGCGCACTCTTAAGTTTATCAAATACCTTCCTCACTACAACTGGCATCCAACCGTTCTCACTGTCAACCCAGGCAATTACTTCGCACGCGACGTTTCTCTCTTGAAGGAGGTCGAATCGCTCAACATTCCGGTGATCCGCACAGACTCCTTCGATCCAACCCAGCTCTTCGGGAGAAAAAACGCAGACGTCAGCCCTGTTGCAAAGATGCCGAGGGAGTGGATCCGAAAAAGTCTGAACCTTGGAAGTCAGTTTTTCCTCCTTCCGGATAATAAGATCGGATGGAAGCGAAAGGCGATTCGGGCGGGAGCGGAGTGCCTGAAGCGCGAGAAATTCGACCTCATTTTTGCGACGGCGCCACCCTACACCGACTTCTTAATTGGCCGCCAACTGAAGAAGATATCCGGCCTCCCGCTTGTCATCGATTACCGAGACGCATGGGTCGATAATCCGTATCACTTCTACTTTACCCCTTTCCATCGCTGGTTTCATCAGAGGCTTGAAAGCCGTGTTCTTCGCGCCGCGGACAAGGTGATCACCATTAACCGCAGAATCAAGGAACTCCTGCTGAAACGATACCCTTTTCTTCAGTATCAGGATGTCCAGATCATCTCCCAGGGCTTTGACCCGGCAGATTTTGATCTCAACGGACTTGCGCCGAGGTCAAAGACGGAGAGAATGCGGATCACCTACTCTGGCACCTTCATCGACAAACGAACGCCGAAGTATTTTCTCCGTGCTCTTTCAAAACTATTTCAGCAATGGCCTGACCTCCGGAGCAGAATCGAAGCTTGCTTCGTCGGGCACTTCCGCGAAGAGAACATGAAACTGGTGGCCAAGCTGGGACTGCAGGATGTTGTGATGGTGGTGGGCTATGTAGATCATACAGAATGCGTCCGCTATCTCGCATCCTCGGACGTGCTCTGGCTTATCATCGGGAAGGGGAAGGGGGAGGATATGATGTCGACAGGGAAACTGTTTGAGTATCTCGGAGCTCGAAAGCCAATCCTGGGCTGTGTCCCGGAGGGTGTTGCAAGAAACACGATCGAGGATTCCGGTGCCGGCATCATCGTGGATCCCATGGATATTGATGCGATCGCTTCTGCGATCAAGACTCTGTACGAGCGGTATGAATCAGGAACGTTGAAAGGACCAAAGGAAGAGTATGTTGAGAAATTCGATCGGAAGCGCCTGACCGCGGACCTGGCGCGGATATTTGAACTGCTCGTAGAGTGAGGGTAGACATCTGAAGATGAAGCTCTTAGTCGTAGGATCGGGAGGAAGGGAGCACGCTCTGGTCTGGAAGCTTGCACAGAGCAAAGAGGTAGAGAAGATCTACTGCGCGCCGGGAAACGCCGGCATTGGAGAGCTTGCGGAGCTTGCACCCGTCGCCAGCGATGATATCCCGGGCCTGTTGAAGTTTGCCAGGAGCCAACGCGTGGATCTGACCGTGGTTGGACCTGAGCTCCCGCTGATCGCGGGGATCGTCGATGAGTTCGAAAAGAACGGGGAGCGTATCTTTGGTCCGACAAAGATGGCGGCGGAGATTGAGGGGAGCAAGGTTTACGCCAAGAATTTCATGAAACAGTATCGGATCCCGTCTGCTGACTTTAGGGCCTTCGACCTGCAGCACCGCTATGATGCTGAACGATATATCAACGACATGCCCACGCCGATGGTGCTGAAAGCCGACGGCCCCGCTGCCGGAAAAGGCTCCGTGATTTGCGACACAAAGGACAAAGCACTCGAAGTCCTTCATGAAATGATGGTCAAGAAGGTTTTCGGCCCCGCCGGGGAACAAGTCGTCATCGAGGAATTCATGGAAGGGGAAGAAGCTTCCGTTCTTGCCATCAGCGACGGGAAACATTTCGTCGTTCTTCCGCCAGCACAGGACCACAAACGGATTCTGGATGGAAACCGCGGAAAGAATACTGGTGGCATGGGGGCTTACGCGCCCACGCCCTTTGTGACTGAAAAAATATTGGAGAAAGTCAAGCGCTCGATCATCCGGCCCACGCTCGATGGATTAGCCAAGGAAGGGCGCCGCTTTAAGGGATGCCTGTATTGTGGACTTATGCTGACGCGGACCGGGCCAAAAGTGGTCGAGTTTAATTGTCGTTTCGGAGACCCCGAGGCTCAGGTTGTTCTGCCTTTGCTCAATGGCGATCTCGCTCAACTCCTCCTAGCCGCTGTAACGGGGAGCCTCCAGAACTTCAAAGTCAAGTCAAGCCCACTCAGCGCAGTGTGCGTGGTCATTGCCTCCGGCGGTTATCCCGATAAGTATGAAACGGGGAAGGAAATCCTCGGACTTGAGGCTGCAGCAGGCATCGACAACGTCATGCTGTTTCATTCGGGAACGAAGAAGGATCAGGGCCGAGTCGTGACGAGCGGTGGAAGAGTCATAGGGGTGACCGCCCTAGGGCCGGTCGACGACCTGGAAACCACCATCGGACGCGCGTATCAAGCAGTGAGCAAGATTACGTTCGATGGCGCGTACTACAGAAGCGACATCGGCGCAACAGCAGTAAGCGCAATGCAGGGAACCTAACGGGCTATCTCATTCGGAGGAGATAGAGCGAGTCATGAAGGCAGGAAAAGATTTCTTACAAAAGATTCTGAGAGGTGATCGGTCTGCGATTGCGCGAGCCATCTCCATTATAGAGGACGAGCGACCGGAGTCGATTGAGATCCTCCGAGCAATCTATCCACATACTGGCCGGGCATATCGAGTCGGAATTACTGGCCCCCCGGGAGCTGGAAAAAGTACCATTGTCAACAAACTAGCGCATCATTTTCGGCTTCAGCATTATCGCGTGGGAATCATCGCCGTCGATCCCACAAGCCCTTTTACAGGAGGTGCCCTCCTCGGTGACCGGATTCGGATGACAGATGTGGAACTTGATAGCGGCGTATTCTTTCGCAGCATGGCATCGAGGGGGAGTCTGGGCGGGTTGAGCAAGAAAACGGGTGAAGCGGCGGATATTCTCGACGCAGCCGGGAACGACCTTGTGATCCTGGAGACCGTTGGGGTCGGCCAATCTGAATTAGATGTTGCAAAAGCGGCTGACACGACAATCGTTGTCCTCGTTCCCGAATCGGGCGATTCGATCCAGGCGATGAAAGCGGGTCTTATGGAGATTGCAGATTTCATTGTTCTCAATAAGTGTGACAGGCCGGGTGCAGACCAGGCTGTTGCCTCTATTGAAATGGTACTGAGGCTGAAACCGATGGTCGACACTTGGAATCCAGAAGTTGTGAGATCTATCGCCAACGATACAAGGGGGATCGACGAAATCGCATCCATGATCCAGAAGCATCGGCAATTTCTAGAACGAACGCAGCTCCTCGAAAAGAAAAGAGAAACGCGTATCCTTGATCGAACAAGAGAACTCGTGAACGAAAAACTTCAGGGGGTTTTCTGGAACGAAGAGCGAAACGCGGCACTCGCAGCGAAGGCCGTGGCACTTCTTTCGCTCCAGACAACACCCTACGATGCAGCGGAGGAGTTATATTCCACCTTTCGAGTTGTAGAAAAATCCTGATAGGTGAAACGGAGAACGGCATATGGCAGAAGAACTCGAAATTGAAACGGGATTCAAGCTGACGGAGACCGAGGGGATGAAAGCCGTGAGGGAGCTTGCCCACGACTTTGCTGAGCGCGAGATCAAGCCCGTTGTCATGAAGTACGATGAGTCACAGGAGTTTCCTCTCGAGATCGTTCAACGTCTCGGCGAGCTCGGTTTCATGGGCATCACCTTCCCACAACAGTATGGTGGCGCGAACCTTAGTTACCTCGAGGCAGTGGCTATCATCGAAGAAATCTCCAAGTATGATCCTTCCATTGGCCTCACGATCTCCGCACATAACGGTCTCTGCACAAACCACATTTTCACATTCGGGACCGAGGAGCAACGACAAAAGTATCTTCCCGACCTCTGTTCTGGCAGAAAGATTGGGGCTTGGGCGCTCACCGAACCGTCCTCCGGAAGCGATGCTGGAGCGATGAAGACGACTGCGGCCAGAGAAGGTGATTACTATGTTCTCAACGGCAGCAAGACTTTTACAACGCATGGTTCGGTCGGTGGCACATTTGTGGTCATGGCTCTTACAGACAAGTCAAAAGGGAAGGATGGAATATCAGCTTTTATCCTTGATCGGACGATGGAGGGATTTGCACTCGGGAAGAAGGAGAACAAGTTGGGAACAAGAGCGAGCGACACAGCAGGTCTTCTCTTCGAGAATGTGAGAATACCGAAGGAGAATTTAATTGGACGTGAGGGGGAGGGCTTCAAACAGGCTCTTCACGTCCTTGATGATGGGCGGATTGGAATCGCTGCACTCTCGGTGGGAATTGCACAGGCCTGCCTTGATCACAGCACCCGGTACGCGAAACAGCGGCACCAGTTCGGAAAGCCGATCGCAGAGTTTCAGGCGATCCAGTGGAAGCTAGCCGACATGGCTACGGAGGTCGCCGCGGCAAGATACTTGACGTGGAAAGCCGCGTGGGAGAGAAACCAAGGGAGGAAAGTTACGTTGAGTGCTGCTCAGGCCAAGTACTTTGCGAGCGAGATTGCTGTGAAAGCAGCGAATGAGGCTGTCCAGATCCATGGAGGATATGGATTCATCAAAGACTTCCCTGTAGAAAAGTTTTATCGTGACGCAAAGCTCATGACCATCGGCGAGGGAACATCCGAGATTCAGAAGATGGTCATCGCGCGCAATATTCTTAAAGACTGAACAAGACGATGAACAGCCCTATAGGAAGCGAAGTAAAGAAGGACCTCACCTTCCAGAAAAACGAGGACAGTTTCCGCAAGCTCCTTCTCGATCTGAAGTTGGAGGCCGAAAAAACACGACTGGGCGGCGGTCAGCAAGCGATCGAGAAGCAACACGCCAAGGGGAAACTCACAGCGCGAGAACGGATTGCAAAACTCATTGATGCGGGGTCGAAGTTCTATGAGTTGGGACTCTACGCCGCCCACGGCATGTACGAGGAGTATGGCGGCGCACCCGCCTCTGGGACGATCTTCGGAATTGGAAACGTACAAGGTCGTCGGGTGGTGATCGTGGCGAACGACGCGACCGTGAAGGCAGGGGCGTGGTTTCCCATCACGTGCAAGAAGAATCTTCGTGCACAGGAAATCGCGATGGACAATCATCTCCCCATTGTTTATCTCGTGGACTCAGCTGGAGTCTTTCTCCCTCTCCAGAGTGAAATCTTCCCGGACAAAGAGCACTTTGGCAGGATTTTCAGGAATAATGCCGTCATGTCGGCCAAGGGGATCCCTCAGATCGCGGCGATCATGGGGCCGTGTGTTGCAGGGGGAGCATATTTGCCGATTATGAGTGACGAAGCGCTGATCGTCGAGCATACCGGAAGTGTGTTCCTCGCGGGACCTGCTCTTGTGAAAGCCGCGATTGGTGAGGAGCCGGACATCGAAGAGCTTGGCGGTGCCGCGATGCATTGTGAGATCAGCGGAGTGACCGATTACAAGATGAAAAACGATGAAGAATGCCTCGAGAAGATTCGGAACATCATTGGGAAACTCGGACATCGACCAAGAGCCGGGTTTGCCCGAGTGGAACCCGCTCTTCCAAAGCTGCCTCCGGAAGAGATCTACGGGATCCTTCCCCAGGAACGGACGAAACCATTCGACATGTATCAAGTCCTGGCCCGACTGGTCGACAACAGCGAGATCGATGAGTATAAGGCTGGCTATGGGAAGACGGTGATCACGGCATACGCCTACATCGATGGGTGGGCCGTGGGAATTGTGGCGAACCAACGGTCTGTCGTGAGGACGAGGCAAGGGGAGATGCAAGTCGGCGGAGTGATCTATTCGGATAGTGCGGACAAGGCGACCCGGTTTATTATGAACTGCAATCAGAAGAAGATTCCAATTGTCTTTTTCCAGGACGTCACGGGCTTTATGGTGGGCACGAGGGCAGAGCAGGGGGGGATTATCAAAGACGGTGCGAAGATGGTCAACGCGGTCGCGAATAGCGTTGTCCCGAAGTTCACCTTCATTGTGGGCAATAGCTATGGTGCAGGGAACTATGCGATGTGTGGAAAAGCATATGATCCACGTCTCATTTTCGCGTGGCCTACGGCGCGAATCGCCGTGATGGGTGGAGAACAGGCCAGCCATACCCTCCTCACCATTCGACTACAGTCCTCGACGATGAGAGGCAAGCGGGAAGTCCCGAAAGAGGAGCAAGAGAAGCTCCTGACGGAGATTCAGGCGAAATACGAAAAGGAGATGGATCCCTTCTATGCCGCCGCGCGCTTGTGGGTGGACGGGATTATCGATCCGCTCGAAACGCGTGAGATTATCTCCCTTGGAATCGATGTGGCGGATCATAACCCTGAGATTCCTCAGTTCAACCCTGGTGTGATTCAGGTGTAATCAGCTCGCAGAGCGATGATTCTGAAAGGTCATTCGATTCTTCTCGTGGCGTGTTTACTTCTCGTCGTTCAGAGAGGATTAGCTCAAGGAGAAGCCCCAGCGGCCGAACCTCGTTCGCTCGAGCAGCGGGAAACGGAGAACGATCTTGATGACGGAGATTTTGGTTTTGCTCAGAAGGTGCTCGTTTCTCTTTTCCCCGGCGGTGTGAAAAGCACGTGGTTGCTCAAACGGTATCTCCGAAGCGAGAAGTTCATTTATTTGAAGAAAAAGTTGGGTGACCTTCGGGCGGTTGATGAAATCTATAAACGTGCACTAGCGATTACGAACGGGGATGTAAGCCAAGCCCTTTTTATCGCGACTTTTGCCACCATGGAGCACAGAAACGTGGGAGTGAGAATCCCTCTCCTCCACACCCCCATCCACTTTCCGATCACTACAGAAAGCCGGGAAGGATTCGAATCGCGCATCGTCAACCTTCCCTCGCATTTCTACGCTGACAGCCCGAGGAACGAAGCCGGGGATCGCGATAAGCTTCAACATTTCTTTGGCTCAGCGTTCCTCGCTTACAGTTTCCGCCTTCGTCCGCTGGCACACTTCATCGGAGAGTTTGTCGAGTGGGGAGAAGAAAAATTTATCGTTGACGGGGGATCGGATCTGCGCGACCTGCGTGCCAATCAACAGGGAATCGAATTTGGGCTTTCTATCGGTGATCGTTTCGACGCTAAGCCGTCACAATACTTGCAACTGCAACTTGTCCTGACCAATTCGAGGACGGATTGGTAACGGGACTGAGCGGGAAGTATCCATGAAAACAGTTCTTGTCGTTGATGATGAAAAAGGTGTTCGGGACTCCTTGAAGATGATTCTCAGTTACGCCAATTACGGCGTCGAGCTGGCGGAAGATGGAAAGAAAGCGATTTCGATCATCGAATCACAGCCTGTCGATGTAGTTCTCTTGGACATCAAGATGCCGGGGACAGACGGGCTGGAAGTCCTCGAAGTGATGAAGCGCCAGCTGCCCGACCTCCCCGTGATCATCATCTCCGGGCATGGGACGATAGAAACTGCCGTAGAGGCGACAAAGAAAGGGGCGTTTGACTTTCTTCCCAAACCCCTCGACCGGGACAAACTCCTCATTACGATTCGAAACGCACTCGAGCACCAAAAGCTCGCCTCGGAATACAAGCAAATCAAGGAAGCGGTTGAAGGGAAAGAGAGAATCCTAGGCGAAAGCCCAAAGATCAAAGAGATCCTGGAGTTGATCGCGCGAGTCGGCCCGACGGAGGCACGGGTGTTAATTTCCGGTGAGAACGGAACGGGGAAGGAACTGGTTGCGAAGGCAATTCATCGGGCTAGCAAAAGGAGTGACAAGCCTTTCATTGAAGTAAATTGCGCCGCGATCCCCACTGAGTTGATCGAATCCGAGCTGTTCGGTCACGAGAAGGGGGCTTTTACCGGAGCAACTTCGCAGAGGATTGGGAAGTTCCAACAAGCAGACGGCGGAACCATCTTCCTCGATGAGGTGGGGGATATGAGTCCTGCGGCCCAGGCAAAAGTTCTCCGTGTTCTTGAGGAAGGAAAGATTGAACGCATCGGGGGGAACAAGCTAATTCCGATTGATGTGCGTGTGATCGCAGCCACGAACAAGAACCTTCCCGAAGAGATTAGACGGGGGACGTTCCGCGAGGATCTCTACCATCGCCTGAACGTAATTCCGATCCACGTACCGCCGCTCCGTGAACGCAGGGGAGATATACCAATCCTCGCGACATATTTTGCTGAGGAGCTATGTCTTCGCAACGGGATGCCGAGGAAGGAATTAACTCCGGCCCTGCTGGATCGGTTGAAAACGATGGATTGGAGCGGAAATGTCCGCGAGCTGCGCAACGTCATCGAGAGGCTTGTAATCATGTCCCGCTCCAGACGCATTGACGTTCAAGAGCTTGAGACGCTGGGGGCAGTCCGAGCGGGCGAGTTCGAGGACATTCTGAATATCAGCGCAACGTTTCAAGACTTCAAGGATCGCGCTGAAGCTGCATTCATAAGACGCCAGCTTGAGTTGCACGGATGGCACATCACGAAGACGGCAGAGGCTCTCAACATTCAACGGAGTCATCTCTACAACAAAATGAAGCGCTACGGCATTTCAAGGGAAACCAGTGGCAGCATGTCGAGGAAGGAAGAACGGAGGGAATAGAGCATGAAAGAATTGGCAAACCGTCAAAAACGGGTTGTGGCTCCGAGGCAGGAACGACCGCAAGAAGTGATCAACTGGAAAAAGCTGAACCGAGAATTCAAGAAAAGGCTTCTCGAGCGGGTTCGCAGAGAGCGAGAACTGAAGAAAAAACGTTAGGATCCACGCAGCTCTTGTTGGTGGTTCCCCTTTCTTGCACGAACC
>JBBIJH010000029.1:4649-5257 GCA_037446075.1 Ignavibacteriales bacterium | reverse complement strand
AGGCTGCAGCGACTGAGGCATTCAGCGATTCTATCTTACCGAGGAGCGGTATCCGGACGAGGAAGTCGCACTTTTCCTTTACCAGCCGTCGCATTCCCTCTCCTTCATTCCCAATCACCAAGGCAACCGGTCCTTTATAATCGACTTCGGTGAACAGTTTACTTCCCTTCACATCGGTCCCGATGATCCAAATTCCCTGCTCCTTCAACTCGTCGAGAGTGCTGGCAATGTTCGTCACCTTTGCCATTGGCATATGGGCACTCGCGCCAGCCGACGTCTTCGCCACCGTGTGGCCAACTGGCGTAGCATGGTGCTTTGGGATGATTACGCCATGAGCACCGGCACATTCCGCCGTGCGGATGATCGCGCCGAGATTTTGAGGATCTTGTATCTCATCGAGGACGAGTAGAAAGGCCGGTTCGTCCCGCTCTTTGGCAATACGAAGCAGCTCGTTAGGAGAGACATATTCCTTCGTGGCCAGCAGTGCAACAACGCCCTGGGTCGTTGTGTCGTTTACAATCTCACGGAACCTTTGCTTGTTCACCTCGACGCATTGGACCCCGCTCTGTCGAGCAAGCTCCTTAATTGTCTCAATCGCATTTCCCCTT
>JBBIJH010000029.1:0-4638 GCA_037446075.1 Ignavibacteriales bacterium | reverse complement strand
AGCATGACGATTTTCTCGATCGGCCCTCCCGACCGAAGCGCTTCGATCACCGGATTCCGCCCAGCGATGAACTCCCGCATGGTCTGCCCACCCTCCTCTCCTAGGATTCTGTCGGACTAGAAGACCTACTCTGTTGGTGACTGCTTCCCTTCTTCTCGCTCCATCGTTGAATCAGCCACCCCACCGTGAATACCAAAACCCCCGCTAGTGCAAAGTACATCTCCTTTTTCATATCGCCCCTCAGTCCCGTGACAAGTCCAATCATCACTTCAGCGATTCCGAGTGCCTGGAGGAGCCTGCCCAGAATTCTCATCTCATCGCTTCCCGGAGCTTCTGCTTCAGCGCCTCCTCGTTGACCCGAAAATGAAAAACTTCTTCCTCATTGATGAAAACGACTGGAACTCTTTCACCGTAGAGCTCGTAGGACTCATCGCCGGGAGCTATCTTCTTTTCCACGAAATGGAAGGGAATTTCTTGCCGCACTTTCTCTAGAACATACTTTGCTTCCTCACATAGATGACAATCCTCCTTCGAAAAAAGTTCCACCACAATCACGGCAAGAAATCAGATGATGAGCTTTAGTGACTGCTAGGCTGCTCGCGCCGGAAGTAAGGGAGCCCGATAAGCCCAAGTGCGATCAACACAATTGCAATGAGTTGGGCCTCTGAAAGGCCAAGGAAGAGCCGAGGGTTGATGCGAATGAATTCGATAAAGAACCTTTCGAGGCCGGCAAAGATGAGGTAATACATGAATAAGACTCCATCCGGATAATTCCGCTTGCGTAGTTTCCAGAGGAGGAAGAAGATTCCGGTGGCCAGCAGAAACTCATAAATGGGTGCCGGATGGAGTGGAGTGTCATCCGGGACAACGCCATTCGGAAATCGGCGAGCGATCTCAGGGAACTGCCGAAAAGCTTCTGAAGGCGGATAAGTCCCCCGCGCATACGATACACCCCATGGTAGGTCCGTGGGAATTCCGTAGTCGCCATCTCCCGCAAGATGGCACCCGATTCTTGCAATCCCATAGGCCCAGATGAGAGCAGGAGAAGCTGCGTCGGCAATTCGCCAGAAGGAGATTTTCTTTTTCTGAATGTAGATGTAGATCACCAGCGTGGCAAGGAAAAACCCTCCATACCACGTGAGTCCAGACGGAGAGAAAGCCATTCCAATCGGGTTGCGAGTGAAGTGTTGAAAGTTCTCGATGAGATAAAGGATCTTCGAACCGGAGATTCCAAACACTAGGGCGATAAGGGTGATCACGCTTGCTAGGCTGGGATCGAGACCTTTCCGTTTCAGCTCCTTGGAGAGAAGGTAATTGGCAATGATGAAAGAGATCCCCATCATCAAGCCGTAGCTGTAGATGGTGATCGGTCCAATTTTCAGCAGTTCAGGATACATTTGTGAACAATCTCTTACGTCTATGAGGCTGGCGTTAACTTTTCTCTCGGTGTGAGGACCTCGACAAATCTTTCCCGAGGTGCTTTCAAAACAGTGACTCTTTGCTCTCCGATCTCTAGTGTGAAGATGTTCTCTCTCCCATCGAGTTTACGGAGAGCGAACTCGTACTGGCCTCGGAGGGAATCATAGTCTTTCGTGAACGTTGCCGGGCCCGTACCAGGAAGAGTCACCGCAGGCGAGCGCAAACCTCGGATTTTCCATTCGATTCTTCTATCAGCAGCTTTTTCCTCTACGGCGATCTCGTATTGAAACGCGCTGAATTCTTCAACTGTTTCAAGTCGAAAGAGTGTAGACCTTTTTCTTGACACTTCCTCATAGATCGGAAACACATAGACTCGATATTCCAATTTCTGTTTCTTCCTGGGCATTAAAAAAGACCCATTACGCTTTGCTGCTGCTTACAACTCTCTTGAAAATTTCTTCAAACGTGGTCGTTTCCTGAGCCCCAGATTTCATGTCTTTCAAGGTCGCCCGCCGAGCTTCAAGCTCGTTTTCTCCTATGATGAGAACATAGCGTGCCCGTTGTCGATCCGCTTCCCGCATCTGTGCCTTGAGGCTGCGGCCGAGATAGTCGAGTTCTACGCTCACTCCCTGTCGTCGAAGCTCCAGGGCATGCTTCATAGCCCAGTCTTGAGACTTTCGATCGACTGTGGCGATGAAGATCGTCGTCCCCTCCTCCTGATCAGACGGAGAATTCTTCCCCAGCACCATCATCAACCGTTCCATTCCCGCCGCAAAGCCGATCCCTGGGGTTGCTTCACCACCGAGTTCTTTTACAAGCAGATCGTAGCGGCCGCCGCCGGCAAGGGCATCCTGAGCACCCAGTTGCCGGCTTATTACTTCAAATGCCGTTTTTGTGTAATAGTCGAGGCCGCGCACTAATCTTCCATCTTCCTCGAACTTGTATCCAAGCGCTGAAAGTCTCTCCTTTACCGACTTGTAGTGTGCTGCACAGTCAGGGCATAGATGATCTCTCATCAAGGGAACTCCTGACGTTGCTCGCTGGTCCTGTTCCAGTTTAGAGTCAAGGATACGGAGGGGATTGACTCCGAGGCGGTGCTGGCTCTCGGGTGAAAGCTCGTGGCGAATCTTTTCGAGAGCTTTGATTAGCACTTTCATGTAAGCGGGGCGGCAGTTCTGGCACCCTACGGAATTTATTTTCAAGAGAGGCTCCTTCACACCCAGCTCCTCATAGATGGCCAAGGAAAGGGAAATCATTTCTGCATCAAGGTCGGGGTTTGCAGATCCGATCGCTTCGGCACCAAACTGATGGAATTGGCGGAGCCGGCCTGCCTGAGGTCTTTCTTGCCGAAAGGCGGGGCCCAAGTAGTAGAGCTTTACAAGCGGGAGTTGTTTTCCAAGGTTGTGTTGAATGTACGCTCTTACGACCGAGGCTGTCATCTCGGGGCGGAGGGTGATGCTCTCCCCGCTGCGATCCTCGAACGTGTACATCTCCTTGCTGACGAGATCGGTAAGCTCACCGATACTTCGAGAGAAGAGGGAAGTTTGCTCGAAGAGGGGAGTCCGGATTTCTTTATAGTTGAATCGTTCCATCACCTTGCGAATCCGCTCTTCGACCCTTTGCCACTTCCATGATTCGCTCGGCAGGATGTCGCGCGTCCCCTTTATTGATCTGTATGTCACTCGTGTTCCACTCAAGAGGTGACATTCTGCGGAGGATGATTACCCTTCAAAGTACGCTGCTTCTTCGCGTCGAAAAAGCTCCAAGACTTCCTTGGGAGACTTGCTCTTAAGCAATTCCTCTCGGAAACCCTCCTTGTTCATCAACCTGGAAATACGACTGAGGAGTCGGATATGAGGCCCTACGAGGCTGTCTTTCCCGACAAGAAGAAAGACGAGCCGAACAGGCTGATCGTCGAGCGCCTGGTAGTCTACCGGGCGTTCGGTGACAGCAAAGGCCGCGACAATATCTTTAACGGCATCTGTCTTTCCATGGGGAATCGCGAAGCCGTTCCCGACCCCCGTCGACATGATTTTTTCTCGCTCAAGAATCGCCTGTCGAACCTTCTCCTTGTCGATGACGTTTTTTGAACTTGCGACGAGTTCGATCATCGAGTTGATGATCTCTTCTTTGCTCGTGCCCGGGAGGTTTGTATGGATAAATTGTTCTTCAAGAACGTCGGTGATTCTCATCTCTGTGCTTTTTCTCCTTTGGACATGAAGGATGCCGTTCCCGCAGCCTCATCAGAATCCCTTTATTCGTGGGGAAGTGTTGCGCTCACTTATTTTCCGTCCCTCCACTCCAAGATCTTACGCTCGTATTCGTCGGCGAGACGACGTGCGAGCGATTCCTCGGCCGACTCCACGCGCAGATGGAATAGAGCTCGTTCTTTGTCTGGTACAACGAACACGCTGGAGCGTTGCTCTCCAATTCCCGGATAGAATTTTATTCCATCCACTTCTTCTCGCTTCATGCTCTCCGATTCTTTCGTGAGAAGGCGCATGACTTTTCCCTTGGCTTCCCATGGGCAGGGAATATCGCGTTGGACCATCTTGAACTTCGGCAATTTTCGGTTGAGAGCGCTGATCTTTTCCCCGGTGACGGTGAGGAGTTCAAGAATCTTTGCAACGGCAAACATGGCGTCTGCGGCAAAGCTGAATTCAGGGAAGATGAAGCCGCCTTTTGTTCCACCCACAAAGCCAACGTCCGGCTCCGTCGCTGCGTTCATCAATGCGAGATGACTCCCTTTGGTCTTCACGACCTGTATCTGATGCCCGCTTGCCACCAGGTCGATCTCCATCGAGGAAGAGATGGGGACAGCGATCTTCTTTATTTCAGGATTTGCTTCTAAGATTAGCTTCGTGACGATCACGAGAAGTCGATCGCTGCTGATCGAGTTCCCTTCCTCATCTACGACGAAAAGTTTTTCTCCTCCGGCATCGAGCATGAATCCGATGTCCTCTCCCAGCGAGGTCACAATATGCGATAGTTGACGGAGCGCTCTCTCGATTTCCTTCTGCTCTCTTGTTAGCTTGCTCGCATCGAGATATGCATTCAGTGCGACCATCTCGCAACCGAGCGTTCCGAGTATCGTGGGAAAAATCGTGGCGGTGACCCCG
Source organism: Ignavibacteriales bacterium (assembly GCA_037446075.1). GTDB lineage: Bacteria > Bacteroidota > Ignavibacteria > UBA10030 > JAHEZR01 > JBBIJH01. Next base: position 100 of record JBBIJH010000029.1, on the reverse strand, counting down.
TGGGAATAATCGATCACAAGTTTGAATTTCCTTTTTCGGATTATCTCCACATTTAAACTTGACAGGAACTTCTGCCGATAACTCTCCGACGTTCGCTCCG
>JBBIJH010000028.1:0-21712 GCA_037446075.1 Ignavibacteriales bacterium | reverse complement strand
ACGACCCCGAGACGATCCGCCAGTGTGATCCCAAGAACGATATCTGCGATTCCGTGGTCATCTCTGAATCTGAAATCTCCCAGGATGATCTTTTCACGCAGTCCACTAACTTGTGTGCTTCCTTCCTGCTCAACACCGATGATGAACGCGGCTTTGCTACCGGTCGCAGAGAGGATCATCCCCCTTCCGGATACAAAGGGTGAGAAGGCCTTGATGCGAGGATCCTTCTCCAACATGGAGTACAGATTCTGCATGTCCTGTGAATCCTGAGATACTTGTCCTTCGATTCGGAGATGGGGGTCAAAGCCTATTAAGAGTGAAGTTACAAGCTCGCTAAATCCGTTGAACACCGAAAGGACAACAATCAATGCAGCGACTCCGATCGTTACCCCGAGAATCGAAATTGACGTGATGATCGTGATGAAGCCAGACTTCTTCTTCGAGAGGAGATATCGTCTGGCTATGTAGGTTTCGAAGGACATCAATCGTTAGGCAAACCGGATCGCCGCGATTGGTTTCAAGCGCGAGGCAAGCGTAGAAGGGATGAGAGTCGCCAGCAAGCAAAGCGCCAGCGAGATAGTCGAGACTGCGATAAAATTCTCCAATCGAAAAAGTATCGGCACACTGCTCATGAAATAGATCTGCTCAGGAAGCGAAAGAATCTTCTCGTGCAGCTGCAACCAACTTAACCCGTATGCCCGACCGTTTCCCAGAATCGTACCGGCCAAGCCGATCAGCAGCCCTTCTGCAACAAATATCTTCCTTATGCCGCCTGACGTGGCGCCCATGGACTTGAGGATCCCAATCTCACTTGTCTTTTCCATGACAACCATCAGCAAAGTTCCGATGATGTTCGCCGTCGCCACGATGATGATAAGGCCGAGGATAATGGGCGTGGGCTTTTTCTGGAGATCAATCCATGTGAAAAGATTCCGATAAAGCTGAAAGACCGTCCTGGCGTAGTAGGGATAGCCGAGCAGCTCCTGAATGCGATCGGCGATAGCAGAAGCTTCTCCTAGATCGTTCACAAGCAGATCAAAGCCCGTGACCCGCCCCTGTAGTTGAAGAAGATTCTGGGCAGCCGGAAGAGACGTATAGACATAGATGTCGTCATACTCTGCCATTCCGGTTTCGTAGATTCCAGCAACTTCAAACTGCCTCACAAGAGGAGAGCCTACCGACTTTAGGTTTCCACCAATCCCAAAGAGGATCGCGCGGTCGCCGACTGCGAGGTTCAGTTTGCGTGCGAGCTTTTTGCCGATGACGAGCTTCGGGGGCCCAAAAAGTGATCCGACATCGAACTTCCCATCGACGATGTGCCTCCGCGTGGAAGTCACGTCCGTCGCCTCATCAATGCCCTTCAGTAGGATTCCCTCCGTTTTTCCTTTTGCGCGGATGATTGATTCCCGCGTCACCACGGGTGAGACTGCTTTAATTCCGGGAATCTCTGTGCGCAGCCTCAGCATCGCATCCTCATAATCGGGCAAAGGTTGATTCTGGAACCCGACCACCTGGATGTGAGCCGAAAAGCCGATCAGCTTTTCTTTGATTTCTTTTTCGAAGCCGCCCAAGATCGTCAGCGCGATAAGGAGGGCCGCGACGCCGAGCATGACTCCCACGATTCCAATGATTGTGATAAACGAAATGAAGCCGCCCTTCCGCTTCGACTGGAAGTATCGCTTGACTATGAAAAGTTCGTAGGACATTTTCTTCGGCGCCGAACGCTAGTCTGCCTTCTTCTGCTGAAGCAAGTATGCCCTGATGAAGTCATCCAAGTCGCCGTTCATCACCCCCTGAGTATCACTCGTTTCTACGCCCGTCCTGTGGTCTTTCACAAGATTGTATGGATGGAATACGTACGACCTGATCTGGCTCCCCCACTCAATTTTTTTCTTCGTGCTCTCGATCGTGCTTAATCTTTCCTCTTCTTCCTCTTTGCGGATTTGATAGAGACGAGACCTTAGCATCTTCATCGCTCGCTCTCGATTCTGGAATTGTGACCGCTCCTGTTGACAGGCTACGACGATCCCCGTGGGTATGTGTGTGATGCGGACGGCTGTCTCAACCTTATTGACGTTCTGGCCGCCCTTGCCGCCAGATCGGAAAGTATCGATCTTTAAGTCGGCAGGATTGACCTCAATCTTAATATCGTCTTCGATCTCAGGATAGACGAAAACGGAGGCGAAGGAGGTGTGGCGGCGTGCGTTTGCATCAAAGGGAGAAATGCGGACAAGCCTATGAACACCACTCTCGGCTTTCAGATAACCGTAGGCATAGGGGCCCACCACTTCGATCGTGGCACTCTTGATCCCTGCGCCTTCACCGTCAACTCGATCTGCGAGGGATGCCTTGAAGCCTTTTCGGTCGCACCAGCGAAGATACATCCGCAGAAGCATTTCCGCCCAGTCCTGGGCTTCTGTTCCCCCAGCACCCGAGTGAATCGCAAGAAGGGCATTCTTCGCGTCATCTTCCTCACCCAGCATGTTCTTGAATTCAAGCTCATCGATTCCACGCCCGACGATGGAAAGCTCATGGTCAATTTCCTCTGTCTGTGACTCGTCCCCCGCATCCTCTGCAAGTTCGATGAGGGTTTCGACATCGTCCAATTTCTTTTTCAGTCCATGCCAAGCTTCAACCCATTCTTTTCGATTGCTGATCTCTTGCATCAATTTCTGGGCGGCGAGATTATCGTCCCAGAAATTTGGTGCGCTCGTTTTCTCCTGCAGCTCTGCTAGCTCTTTTTCTTTCTTGTCGAGGTCAAAGATAGCCTCTAAGTGTCCACACCCGGTTCTTGAATTCCACGAGCTTCGATTTCCTTTCTTCAAACATTTTCTTCTCCTTCCTTTCTAGGTGTCAATTGGATCCCTAATATCAATCTCCATTCTTAGGAGAGCGCTGGCGAGCGTTTTGCCCTGAGCGTCGGTTCTCAATGATTTGGTGCCGCCGCCATCTAGAGCCTGGAAGAGGACAAAGTTCAGAGCGTTTAGATTCGGAAGTTCATAGCGTACCACGTCGCCGCGGCAGATGCTCGCGAAATGTTTCTTCACGCGTTCTGCGGTGACGTGTTCTTCAATAATCCTGTAGTACTCCGGCTTGCGCGCTATCAACCCAATGTTTGCGATGTTCCCCTTGTCACCTGAACGGGCGTGGCAGATGCTTGCCAGTTGAATTCTCAACTGAATCCTTCAAATCTCTTCTACAACTACCTCTGGGGACACCAAGGATTTCGGAACCAACGCCGGCCAGAAAGCGAATACCTCGCTCGGCTTCGGTCTCCCTCGGGCGTAGCCTGTCACGTCCGGTGGGCCATTTAAAACCAGTGCGACGATTTCCTTCCCGAACACTTCTACGGCTTTGTGGCTGTTCGAACGCACAGCCACACGCAACATAACTTCCTCCGGAGAATTCTCTCGCTGAACAAGCTCTCCATGAGTCGAGTCGAATCCGGGAAACTCTGTGCGAATCTCATCAAAGACCAAGCCCAGATCCTGTAAGCGAGTCCTGAGGATTTCATCCGCTTTCTTGGCTTTTTCCAATGCGCCTGGCCATGAATAAGTCAACGTACCGACCGCCATAAAACCGTCCGAGTAGGACACCGAAACTTTGTACGACTCCGGTGCAGGCTGCCCTCGAACGCCCGTGATTCTGACCCGATTCACACCCTCTTCTATTAACTTGATCGTTGTGAAGTCAGCGATACAGTCGGGTGTGATATAGCTCCGCGGATCGCCAATCTCGTAGACGAGCTGCTCTGTGACGGTCGCAACGTTGACCAGTCCCCCACTTCCCTCGTGCTTCGTTATTATGACGTCCCCATCAGGATAGGCTTCGGCAATCGGAAAGCCGATGTGGGCCAGGTCAGGAACATCCCGCCAACCCGCCGAGAAATTTCCCCCGCTTGCCTGGCCCCCACATTCGAGGACGTGGCCTGCCACAACTCCAGCCGCGAGCTTGTTCCAGTCGCTCTGACTCCATCCGAATTCATACGCCATCGGCGCTAGAGTAAGACTCGCGTCCGCGGTCCTTCCAGTGATAACAATATGAGCGCCTTGCTGCAAAGCCTGAACGATGGGCCATGCCCCAAAATAAACGTTTGCGCTAAGAATTCTCCCACGGATCTTCTCAACCGCTTCCCCTGTCTCCATGTTGTCCAGTTTAATGCTTCGCTTCTCAAACTCAGTAATTTTCCCCAGAATGTCATCACCGAGTACTGTCGCTATCCGGATTCCCCGCAGCCCCTTTTTCTCACACCATCTAAAGATGGCATCGCGACATCCTTTGGGATTTGCACCCCCGCCATTCGTGATGACTCTGATGCCTTTCTCAACGCACTGAGATAGAACCTGCTCAACGATCGTTAAGAGATCCTTCGCGTAGCCAAGCTCGGGGTTCTTCCTTCTCTGCTTCTGCATGATGGACATGGTGACCTCAGCCAAGAAGTCCATCACAAGATAATCAATGGGACCCTTCGTGATTTGATCGAGGGGCGCTGTCGGCAGATCGCCCCAAAAACCTTGGCCCGCCGCTATTCTTATTTTTTCTCTCAAGCCCTTCCCACGTAAATAGGGTTCGCAATGGATTCTTCTTGTTGTTACTACACCACGACCGCCTTATACCCATAGCAAAGGATACCGGCTTTTCCGTCCTCCTGGATTTTGCGGAAGACGATCCTCACATTCTGTCCAACCTGAAGTTCATCTGGCTCAACATCGGCAATCTGAGCGGTGATTCGCACCCCGCCGTCTAATTCGATGATGCCTACCGCATAGGGGGTCTGTTTCGAGAATTTTTCTGATCCAACTCTGACAACCGTATAGCTGAGCAACCTCCCCTCGTCGTTGAGAGCTATGGTCTCGAAAGCTCGTCCCTTGCAGTTCGGACAAATGATGCGAGGCGGAAAAGCTACGTTCCCGCAGCTCTTGCACTTTGCAGCTTCGAGCCTGTAACGCTGGGGGATCTCCCGAGCATATCTCGCTGAAATCATTTTGCCTCCAAGATGTGGATGATACAACTGGCTCCCGTGCCACCCATGTTTTGAGCAAGGCCAATACGCGCATCGGGGACTTGTCGTGCACCAGCTTTGTGATTCAACTGCTCGTAAAGTTCAATGATTTGAGCAATCCCAGTCGCCCCTACCGGATGCCCCTTCGATTTCAAACCGCCACTTGTGTTGATTGGAGTCAGGTTGCACTCGAGGGACGTCAATCCGTTTGCAGCTGCTTCACCGCCCTTCCCTTTCTCAAAGAATCCCAAGTCCTCGGTGACAATGATCTCTGCAATGGTAAAACAATCGTGCACCTCGGCAAAGTCAATGTCCGATGGTTTGAGGTCAGCCATCTTGTACGCGCGCTCTGCCGCTTTGACGACGGATCCGAGGGTAGTAAGATTTTTCCTCCCGTGTAAGGCGATCGTGTCGGAAGCCTGAGCAGATGCGATGACACGGATAGGATTCTTTTGGAGTTTTTTTGCAACATCCATCGATGCAACGATCACAGCGGCTGCGCCATCACTGACAGGTGAACAGTCGAGGAGGCGTAGCGGATCGGCGACCAGCGTTGAGTTCATCACCTGTTCCAGAGTCACTTCAGAGCGAAACTGAGCATTCGGATTTTTGGCTCCGTTACGATGGTTCTTCACCGCGACTGCCGCAAGCTGTTCCCGAGTCGTCCCGTACTGATGCATGTGTGCGTTCGCGATCAACGCATACAGACCCGGAAACGTGATTCCTTGATAGACTTCATACTCTTGGTCTGCGGCTGTGGCGAGTGTCTCAGTGACATCGGCACCGTCGGTCATCTTTTCGACGCCGCCGGCAAGAACGATCTCACTGGCTCCTGAGGCAACCTCGAAGAAGGCCTGCCGAAATGCAGCTCCGCCTGACGCACAAGCAGATTCGACACGCGTTGCGGGGATTGGATTCACGCCGAGATAGTCCGCCATGACGGCCCCGAGGTGCTCTTGACCGACGAACAGGCCGGAAGACATCGCACCAACATACATCGAGTCGATGCGGTCTACGCCAGCATCTTCGATTGCTTTTAGGGCCGCTTCGACGAAGATATCTCGAATCGATTTGTCCCAAAGCTCACCGAATTTCGTCATTCCAGCACCGATTACGGCTACGTCTCTCATAGTGCGACTCCTTATTCGTTGAGTTTAATTTTCTGACGAAACTTGGCGTACTCGCCGTAGCTCAGATAGATTTTGTTCTTCTCAAGCATGTCACGGAGCTTCACAGCGCGACCTTGAATCTTTGGCAATTCATCCGTCGTGCGGAAAATAAACCCATCGCTCCCCGCCCCGGACCCGAAGGATACCATGAAAATCAATGCATCCGGCTTGGCAACATCGAGGATCGCGGCCAAGCCCATCGGCGAAGAGCCGGAGTAGGTGTTGCCCATCCACGGAACAACCCATCCGACTTCAAGCTGTTCTTTCTTGAAGCCAAGACGTTTGCCTACTTCCATCGGGAATTTTCCGTTGGGCATGTGGAAGACAGCGTAGGTGAAATCGCTTGGTGACATACGAGATTTCTCCAACAGGGCCTTGCCAGCCTCGATGATGTGTCGGAAGTAGGCTGGATCGCCTGTGTAGCGGCCACCATGCCTTGGATAGTATTCGCCTTCACGTCGCCAGAAATCAGGCGTGTCCGAAGTGTAGGAGTGCGTGTAGAGGATCTCCGCCACCACACGCTCGCCGCCCATGATGAATGCAGCGCCACCGGCGGAGGTGGCGTACTCAAGCGGATCTCCCGGCGCCCCCTGCGAGGTGTCCGCTCCGATCCCCATTGCATACTTCATCTCACCAGATTTCACATGACTGTAGGCAACATACATCGCTTCCGTTCCAGCCTTGCACGCGAACTCATAGCTTGCCACATGAACATGGGGACCGATGCCCAAAGCGTCGATCAAGACTGTAGCACTCGGCTTCACTGCGTAAGGGTGGGATTCCGAACCGATGTAGACTGCGCCGATTTCCTTCGGATCGATCTGTGCGCGACGAAGAGCGTTCTTCGCCGCCGCCACCGAGATCGTAATCGTATCCTCATCCTGCCCCGGAACGGTCTTCTCCACCAGTTGCAAACCCCGGTGGATTGTCTCTGGGTCCATCCCCCACTGTCTTGCAATGGCTTCGGACTTTATGCGGTACCGGGGAAGGTAGGCGCCGTAACCAACTATGCCGATCATGTGACCTCCTATGCGCTTAGAAGTTTCCTGCTTCTGTTCTTCCGAAAGTACTCTGAAAAGCCCCGACCCTGCTCGCTCGACAGGGGCTTCACTTTTTCTTCATCCCCTTTTCGTGGTTTCGGGCGGTACCGATACACAGTTACCGTTGCCTGAATCTTCTTTGAGTCTCATAAGTTTTGGGACCCCTTTGTTGTAGCTCTTCTCGGATAGCTTTTCTCTCACAAGGTGTTTGTGAAAAACGACGATTACCCGATGGTGAGGCTTGCCGTCGACATGCCTCAAGGGAAGGCAGAGCGCGCATGGCCGTGAGAACCGCGTAAGAGCTCTCGTCAATCGCCTCTTCATAGAAACCGACCGGAAAATTTTCTCCCCCGAGGGGAAAAGCCCGGAATGATTTCTCGAGGCGATGCCATGCGAGATCTTTTTGGCAATTCTCAATCAAATTGGCACCCCCGTCCCAGCTTCACAGAAGAAGGACCCTAGCTCAACGGTTTTCCGCTCTTCAGAGAGGTCAGAGGAAACCAGTGAAAGAACAATCTCATATCCAAGCAGAATTTCACCTGTGATCTTAACTATTTTTTCGGTGACACCTGCAGTGTTCTTCTTGGCAAGGAGATTGAAATCGATGTCGGATCCCGAATGTGCCTCTCCGCGGGCCTCTGAACCGAAGAAAAGCACCGGAACAAGTTGGCCTCCGAACGCTGCTTTTCGCCTTCGTAGGAAAGCTCCTAGTGCGCTTCGTCCTCGCATCGTATCTCTGTGGTCTGAAAGCCGCCTCATGAGATTTTGATACGCAATTCCTCGAGTTGCTTTGGGTCCACTTCCGACGGCGAGTCATCCATCAGCGACATGGCGCTACTCGTTTTCGGGAAGGCGATAACATCCCGAATGGACTTTTCTCCCTGCAGTAACATCACAAGTCGATCAAATCCGAAGGCAATGCCGCCGTGCGGTGGAGCGCCGAACCGAAAGGCCTCCAATAAGAAGCCGAACTTTTTCTTTGCCTCCTCGGGACTGATTCCAAGAAGATCAAACACCTTCGACTGCAGTTCGTGGTCGTGAATACGAATGCTACCCCCGGCGATTTCGTTTCCATTCAGTACGAGGTCGTACGAACGCGCACGGACTCTCGCCGGGTCTGTCTCCAGCAGCTCAATATCTTCAAGCTTCGGAGAAGTAAAAGGATGATGGACAGCGACGAACCTCTTCTCCTCTTCGCTCCACTCGAGAAGCGGAAAGTCAAGAACCCAGACAAACCGATAGTTGCTCGAGTCCTCCGGAATCAGATTCAGTCGCTGCGCCAGCTCGAGGCGCAGGCTGCCGAGGACATTGCAGGCTTTCTCCCAGCGGTCGGCTATAAGGATCCCGAGGTCCCCGGTTTTCCCTCCCATCCTCAAATTAATGGCCTCGAGTTTTTCGCGGGGGAGATACTTTTCCAGTGGACTCTCAATGCCGTCTGAAGTCTTCTTGAAATAGAACAGCCCCTGCGCCCCTAGGCTCTTTGATAGATCGTCGAGCTTGTCAATCTGACTTCGCGTGAAGCTGGCACCGTTCGGAACCAAAAGACCTGACACAACTCCTCCGTTCTTCACATTCTCGCTGAACACCCTGAAGGGTGAGTCCGCGACAATTTCACTAACATTCACGAGTTTCAGTCCGAACCGAAGATCGGGCTTGTCCGTCCCGTATCCCTCCATCGCTTCTCTGTATGTGAGGCGAGGAAAAGGTAGTGCGATGTCGCATCCCTTCAACTCCTTGAGGAGCCGACGCATCAGACCCTCCATCGTTGCAAAAACATCTTCTTCGTCCACAAAAGACATCTCCACATCGATCTGTGTGAACTCTGGCTGGCGATCTGCCCTCAAGTCCTCGTCCCTGAAACATTTCACTATCTGATAATATCGGTCGAACCCGGCAACCATCAGAATCTGTTTGTAGGTTTGAGGGGATTGAGGGAGCGCATAAAACTTTCCGGGGTGAATTCGACTTGGCACGAGATAATCTCTCGCCCCTTCTGGCGTGCTCTTCATGAGAATCGGCGTCTCGACCTCTACGAAACCTAACTCATCAAAATACTTCCGCACGATCTGGTACGCACGATGGCGCGCGAGCAAATTCTTCTGAAGAGGTTTTCGCCTCAAGTCCAAATACCGGTATTTCAATCGAAGCTCCTCGCTCACGTCGATCTCGTCTTCGATCGGGAACGGCGTCAAATCCGCTTTGCTCAGGATCGTCAATTCATCCGCCCGTACATCGATCTCCCCCGTTCCAAGGTTCGGATTTTCAGTCCCGGCGGGTCTCCGCTCGACCGTCCCAACCACATTGATGACGTACTCGCTTCGAAGATCCTTTGCCTGCTGATAAACACTCTCGTTGTGTTGCGGCTGAAAAACAACCTGTGTCTTGCCATAGCGGTCACGCAAATCGATGAAGATCACCCCACCAAGGTCCCGGCGGCGATCCACCCAACCGAGGAGGGAAACTCTTTTTCCCACATCGCTCAGTCGAAGCTCGCCACACGTGTGGCTTCTTTTCTTGAAGGCTTTCAAATTTTCCTTTGGAAAGGATCGTGTAAGCGTTCTCGTTCGCTGAAAAATATAGTCAAAACTTGGCCGATTATCAAATTCAAAAACCGGGAACGGACGTTAGATCACAGTTTTCGAAAAGGGGGAAGGCCGTTTGGGAAATGGTCACAGAACGTGGCGGGAGAGTTTATCGATGATTACGCGCTTCGGAACCGCTCCGACGATCTGTTCGACGACCCGTCCGTCCTTGAAAAGGAGAAGTGTTGGGATGCTGCGAATCCCGTATTGCATTGAAATTCTAGGATTGGAATCAACGTCGATTTTCCCCACTTTGAGCTTGCCGTTGTATTCCTTTGCGATCTCTTCCACGATGGGTGATATGATGCGACACGGGCCACACCAGACGGCCCAGAAATCAATCAGGACAGGTAAAGTAGATTGAAGGACCTCTTGTTCGAAGTTGGTGTCGGTAAGCTCGATGGGTTTCATTTTGCTCCTTGTCAAGATATGGATTCCTACCCAGCGATTTTCACAGAGCCCGGACCGAGGATTCGCTTCAGCTCATTGATGAACTCCTCGGAAGGCTCCACCACAAACTTCTTCGTTGCAAACAGCTTTGATCCCGCTGCCTCTCCTCCTAGAACATTGAAAAAGCACGAACATGTTCCTCGGTGCTTTTCCATCAACCTCCGAAGCTCTACGATTGTGTTCTCCTGCACATCGTTAATGTTGAAGGAGACAATAATGCTCTTGGTAAACTTCTCCCTGACCTTGTCCAACGGATACACTTCTTGAACGAGGATTCGCAGCGAAGGTCCACTCACCTCCCCTCTTCCGATTACCATGATCATGGAATCCGGATGCAAGTATCGCTCGTACTGTTTGAACGGCTCTGAAAAAACGATACACTCGCCTCGGCCCGTGAAATCTTCCATTGTCACGAAAGCCATCAGATTGCCTTTCTTGTCTACCTTTTTCTTTACACCAGAGACGATTCCACAAACGCGCACCGTGGTTCCTGGTTTTACCACTTCCGGAACACCAAATCTCGCCGTGGAAAACACATTCACTTCCTCTTCAAATTTCAAGAGCGGATGGCCCGAGACGTAAAAACCGAGGAGAGCCTTTTCGCGGTCCAGTTTCTCTTGCTCGCTCCAGTCGAGAACCTCGGGCATGGAAGGAATGAGCCGCGAAGTTTTCTGCAGAGGAGAGAAATCAAAGAGACTTGACTGTCCCCGGACGGCATGTGCTTGGTAGTTCTGTGCGTATTGCAGAGCCTTCTCTACCGAAGCAAACAGTCGAGCACGGTTTGGCTCGAGTGTATCGAAAGCCCCAGCCTGGATCAGGCTCTCGATTGTCTTGCGGTTCACAATTCGGAGATCTACGCGACGGCAGAAATCAAAGAGGTTTTCAAACTTTCCTGCCTTCTCTCGCTCCCTCACGATCGCGTTCACCGCACTCTCCCCCACGTTCTTCACGGCGCTCAAGCCGAACCGGATGCCATCCTGAGTGACAACGAATGTGGACTGACCTTCGTTGACATCCGGCGGCAGGACGTTGATCCCGTTTTTGCGGCAGTCGTTAATGAAGAGCACAATCTTGTCAGTGTTCCCAATTTCGCTCGTAAGAATCGCGGCCATGAATTCGGCCGGATAGTGCGCCTTTAAGTATGCAGTCTGGTATGCGATAATCGAGTATGCAACACTGTGTGACTTGTTGAAGCCGTAGGAAGCGAATTTTTCAATCAAGTCGAAAATTTCGCCCGCGACTTTTCGATCGATGCCCCGGCCAATAGCACCAGCAACAAATTCTTTCTTCAAATTGGCCATGAGCTTCTTGTCTTTCTTCCCCATCGCTCTTCTCATCAAGTCGGCCTTTGCCAGTGAGAACCCCGCCACCTCGCTAGCGATCTTGATCACCTGCTCCTGGTACACGATGATGCCGTAAGTCTCCCGTAGAATCGCCTCCAGCGAGGGATGGAGGTACTCGATCCGCGCCCGCCCGTGCTTTCGAGCGATGAAGTCGTCGATCATTTCCATCGGCCCAGGTCGGTACAGCGCGTTCATCGCGACAAGATCGTTGATCGAATTAGGCTGCAGTTTTCTCAGATACTCTTGCATCGCAGAACTTTCAAATTGGAACACGCCCACCGTCAAGCCTTTGGAGAACAACTCAAACGTCTCCGGGTCGTCGAGAGGAATCGAGTCGAGATCGACCTCGACACCGGTCCTTTGTTTGATGAGCTGGAGGGTTCGGTCAAAGACCGTGAGAGTCCTGAGACCGAGAAAATCCATCTTCAGCAAGCCCGCCTCCTCGAGATCCTTCATATTGTACTGGGTCATGACCTCAGTCTGCGGAGTCTTGTAGAGCGGAACATAGTCAATGATCGGTCCCGGGGCGATCACGATGCCGGCTGCATGAGTGGAAGCGTTGCGGCAAAGGCCCTCAAGCACGAGGGAGACATCAATGAGTTGACGGATTTTTTCGTCCTTTGTATCTTTCACCCATTTAAGCTCCGGCACAGTTTCAAGAGCCTCTGCCAGCGGCGTCACCCGGCCTTGAAAAACTGGAATCTGTTTTGTAATCGATTCGATGGTACCGAGAGAAACACCCAGCACTCGCCCGACGTCCTTCAGCACGGCTCTCGAAAGCAAAGTCCCAAATGTTATGATTTGGGAGACGGAATCCTCGCCATATTTTGCCTTCACGTAGTTGATGACCAGCTCGCGCTTGTCATCGGCGAAGTCAACGTCGATATCAGGCATCGAGACTCGATCGGGATTCAGGAACCGTTCGAACAGCAAATCGTACTTCAGAGGGTCCACGTCCGTGATTCCGAGGGCGTACGAAACGAGGCTTCCAGCCGCGCTTCCTCTACCCGGCCCAACTCTCACGCCCATTCTTCGTGCTTCGTTGATGAAATCTTGAACTATCAAAAAATAGCCTGAATAGCCCATTTTTTTTATGGTAGAGACCTCATTGTCCAGTCTGGCTCGAATTTCCTCTGTAATGGTCTTATAGCGCCGCTGAAGCCCTTTTTTCGCTAGGATTTCAAGGTATTCGTCCAGATTAGTGGCCCCGGAGTCCTCGGGCATAGGGAACATTGGCATGTGGCTCTTGCGCAGTGGAAGTTCAAGGTTGCACTTCTGAGCCACTTCAAGGGAGGTTTCGATCGCACCGGGGAAATCTTTCAGGGCCTTAACCATTTCATCTGCACTCCGAAAGTAGAACTGATCCGTGCCGTACCGGAGCTTGGTGTAATCCGGCGGGTTTCCCACCGATGCTTCGGGAATCAAAAGCAAGATGTTATGAGCAAGTGCGTGCTCTCTTCGGATGTAGTGGACATCATTTGAGCCGACGAGTTTGAGGCCGAGTTCCATGGCCAGCCGGGGCATCCCGTCATGGACTGCTTTCTCCTTTTCGAAGTCGTGATTCATGACCTCAAGGTAGAAATCATCACCGAAGATCTCTTTGTAGGTCGTCGCAGCCTTTCGTGCTTCATCGTAGTTCCGTTCCACGAGGTGCGCAGAGACAACCCCTCCAACGCAGCCCGAGAGAGCGACGAGCCCTTCTCGGTACTTTGCGAGTAATTCGAGATCGATGCGAGGCTTGTAGTAGAACCCTTCCGTGTGCCCGAAGGTAACCAGCTTCATCAAGTTCCTGTATCCCAGCTCATTCTTCACAAGGAGGACGATGTGGTGATAGATGCCCCGCCCTTTTCCATTTCGCTTCCCCGGTGCACCTGGGAGTTTATCGAACCGAGTGCCGTTTGTGACGATGTATGCTTCCACCCCGATGATCGGCTTTATTCCCGCTCGCTTTGCCTTCTTGTAGAATTCCAGCGCGCCGAACATCACGCCGTGATCGGTAAGCGCAAGGGCGGCCATTTTGTTTTCAACTGCCGCCTCGATCAATGCGTCAATCGTGCAAGCCCCATCGAGAAGACTGTAGTGAGAATGATTGTGGAGGTGAACAAACTCTGGCATGACGTGATTTGAGAGAGGGTTGATTCAAGATTTCACGAAGTGAAGGATGGCGTCGACGACTTCTTGCTTTTTCACAATCGTTCGTTTCGACGTTCTCCTGTCCTTCAGTTCGACATTTCCGTACCTCAAATTCTTTTCGCCGACGATCAACTGAAGAGGCATCCCGAGTAAGTCAGCATCGTTGAATTTGAAGCCCGGTGTCGCATCCAATCGATCATCGTAGAGAGTGCTGATCCCCACTTGTTGCAATTCTTTGTAGAGCTCATCTGAGGCTGACAAGAGCTCCTCCTTATCGGTGTTCACGGCTATCAAGTGCACGATGAATGGGGCAAGCGCTTTATTCCACATAATCCCCGCAGCATCATGATTTTGCTCAATGTAGGATGCAATGATCCTCTCAACGCCGATTCCGTAACTCCCCATAACTATCGGTCGTTCGACCCCTCTCTCGTCGAGGAAATTGGCGCTTAGGCTCTCGGCGTACTTCGTCCCCAGTTTGAAGATATGGCCAATTTCGATTGCGTTCACGATGCGCAGAGGTTTCTCACACTGAATGCATGGCTCACCTGCTTGGACTGTCCTTAGGTCTGCGAAGCACTCGACTTGTACGTCTCTTTCCATATCGATGTTCGCGAGATGGTAGTGTGTGCGGTTCGCTCCACTGATCAGGTTGTTGCCACCTCGCAGTCGTTCGTCTGAGAGGATCCGAAATCCTCTCAGCCCGACTGGACCGATCGATCCAGCTTCAGCTCCGATCCGTGCTGCCAACTCTTCTGGCTCCATCGGCTCGAGAGTTCCGGGAAGAACGGATTTCAGTTTCGACTCGTTCAGTTGGTCATTCCCAAGCATTAAAATAAGGACTGGTTGCCCATCAGACTTGTAAACCAACGACTTCGCCAGAACCTCAGTCCCGACGCTTAAAAACCTCGCAAGATCGTCAATCGTTCGGACGTTCGGCGTGTGAATCTCTTTAAGCTCCAGGCTTATACCGTTCCGCCGTGCTCGCGGGACTTTTGATGTAGCGATCTCCAGATTCGCCGCATAGCCGCAATTGTCGCACAGCGCGACGGTGTCTTCCCCGGTTGCACTCTCTACCATGAATTCTTGTGATCCCGTCCCTCCCATGGCTCCGCTCGAGGCCCCCACAACAAAGAACTTGAGTCCGCACCGCGTGTAAATTTTCTTATAGGCTTCCGCGTGGAGATTGTAGGAGTGATCCAGTCCCTCGGCCGTGGCGTCGAGAGAGTATGAATCTTTCATGATGAACTGCCGCCCGCGCAGGACACCGGAGCGGGGGCGCGGTTCATTCCTGAACTTTGTTTGGATTTGATACCAGATCTGGGGCAGGTCGCGATACGATCTAACATGATTCTTTGCAATGGAGCAAATGACCTCTTCGTGTGTCGGCGCAAGAACTAACGGGCGATTCTTCACCTGAAAAAGAATGTCGCCAAATGCCTCGACACGGCCCGTTGCCTCCCAAAGCTCCAGCGGGTTGAGTGCGGGAAGATGGAACTCTTGTCCGCCGATCGCATCCATCTCCTCTCGGATGATCTCCATTACTTTTCTTGCCACGCGATATCCAAGCGGCAAGAACGAATAGACCCCAGCGGTCAAGGGACGGATCAATCCAGCCCGAATCATCAACTGATGACTGGGGATCGCAGCTTCTGAGGGTGTCTCCTTGAGCGTCGGAATGAAGGCCTTGCTGAGTCTCATTCTCTCCTGATAGGAAATCAGTACCCCCGGGCAGATTCGAACTGCCGACCAACGGTTTAGGAAACCGCTGCTCTATCCATCCTGAGCTACGGGGGCAAGCGTTCTGACAGAGTCACTAAGGTTCTTCCACGTTGGATAGTCGGAGGCATGTCCAATGTAAAAAAGTTCAGAAGGAAAAGCAACATCAGTTCGACTTGTCCAAGAAATGTTTTCACAGGAACAAACAAACCCATTATGTCGAATTGTCCAATGTCATCCTCGGATGCTCAACAGAGCTACGATACGATGAGACTCCCATCACTGAGGCCACTGACTTGCGACACCTAAAACTTCGGCACGGCTGCTGTCCCTTCAAGTCTCCCCAATGCCTCTATTGAAGTATAAAGAGGTTGCAGGGCTTTCCCTACCACTGGCGAATCGTTGAATTCTCAGACGAGGACGGTCAACAGCCCGATGCTTAATCACCACAGTGCGGGAATCGCAACTCTGTGTCTCGGTCGACCACGCTCTCCGATCGACCTGAGCCGAGAGTCTCTCTGTTGCCACAAGCAAACTCATGCATTTTTTTCCTTGACATTGAAGACATGCTTTCTTAATCTTGATAACGCGCTATCAGCCACGGGCAAGGGCGCAAGACCCTTGCCTTCCGCTTGCATGCCGGGCCTCCACCAGCGTTAGTCCCCACGAAAACCCTGGTGGTTGTTGCCGCGCGGGTCAGGAGACCGCCGGCCAGACATCAACAGGGTTTCTTAATCCTACCAAATCGGAGACCGATTCTATAGGGCGAAGAGATCTCTTCTTGTCCGGAAGCACAGCGCGAATATCCAATCAGTCCTATTAAAAGTTCAATAAACAAAAACAAAGATAGGAGGATTTCCAATGAAGGTCCCCAGATCTGTTTGTGGGTACTTCTTGTTAGTAAGCTTTCTGTCGCTTCTTACCTCCACGAAAGCGGTGGCTCAGGATCCTTTGAAGGTGGCAGTGAAGAACTACAAATTGCTGCTCGAAAATGATCGGGTACGCGTCTTGGAGGCGAGGGTTGCACCGGGAGAGAAGGTGCCAAAACACTCTCATCCTGCAAATGTTACGTACGTTCTCCAGGGAGGTAAGGCAAAATTCACTACCCCTGATGGCAAGACGAATGAGGCAGACCTTAAGACCGGTGAAGCGTCATGGGCTGATGTGGAAATACACTCTCCAGAGAACGTGGGTTCGACTGAAATCCGAGTGCTCATCGTCGAGCTGAAGGCTCCAATGAAGAAAGGAACAAAATAGGGGCCTAGGGACAGCAATGTCTCTCCAGCAGCTGAGGCCCGATTATATCGAAATTGGCCTACTTACACACGAGGAAGAAACACTGATGACATGTCCAAAACTGTTTGGTCCTGCTACGATCTCATTCCTCTGATTGGCAGCGGGGAGTGTCGCTTCGGAACTTCCTTACACAGAGGTCACTGCTTGGACGGTCACCTTCATCCGAACCAAACCTGCTAGGGGAAATGATTATCTAGGAAACCTGGCAGTCGGATGAGAGGCAGTGATGAAAAGAGAAAGGTAGATCTAAATTGGCTTCCCCAAAACTCGTAGTAGCCCTATCCGAACAGCTCACTAATGATTTTCTCAAAGTGAAGCAAGCCTAACCCCCAATCTATCACCTTAGAGCAGGAGGAAAACGCTATGCGACAATCAAGTCTTGTAGTCGCGTTCCTAGTCTTATGTCTGGGACTTCTTGAACCAGTGACGGTGGTCGCGCAGCAGCAAGAAGCTCCCGTTTATACCTTTGTTGCTTTATGGGCAATCCCACGCGCGCAATGGGCCGAATTTGGAACTTGGGTTGAAAAGACCCAGCCGGTTCTCGAGCGGCTCTTCAAGGACGGGACGCTTGTCAGCTGGGGAAGATTCGAGACGATTGTCCACACGGAAGAGGGGTACACGCATGGGGCCTGGTGGCAGTCAAGCAACATCGCTGGTATCGAGCGCACGTTGATAGAACTATTGAAGCTGCCTCCGAGTCCAGCACTGACAGGCGCGAGGCATCGAGATTATATCTACCGTTCACTCGTCTATCGTACAAAGGGTGGCGCCTCAGGTCCTGCATACCTTGAGGTGAATGCCACTCAGGTCCAGCCAGGCAAGGGCCGGGAATGGCGCGAACTCTTCGACAAATACACGAAGCCCACCCTCGACGAGTTGGTCGGAAATGGAACCATCTCACACTACGAGCTTCAGGTCGAGGACTACCATACGATGAACGGCGGATGGAGATGGAGCGTGACACTTCTGCCAAACGCCGAGGCCATCGACAAGGTCAATGCCGCATTCCGTGCGCTAGGCGACAAGCGCAGCCAAGAGGAGCGTGATGCCATCGCTGCCGCCTTCCGTGACGTGACAGTTCCGGGTGCTCATTCGGACTACGTCGCGCGCGTGACCAAGTACCAGATAAAGTAAGAAGGTTCGCCACGTCTGACGTCTCGCGGTGGGTGTTGAGGCTAGTAGCCAGAAAGCCCCGGGGTGTGGGAAATGTTACAGCGAGGCTATCCCACAGCTTCGGGGCTTGCTGTCTCTACGTTCATCTTCATCGCATTGAACGTGCTACTAGCTTCCAGCAGTGTGAATGGGGGGAACCTAGACGGAGGCCG
Organism: Ignavibacteriales bacterium; assembly: GCA_037446075.1. Lineage (GTDB taxonomy): Bacteria > Bacteroidota > Ignavibacteria > UBA10030 > JAHEZR01 > JBBIJH01. Next base: position 3,653 of record JBBIJH010000028.1, on the reverse strand, counting down.
CATAAGAAGTGCGATCGCACTCAGCCAAGCACGAGGGCCTGTTCATCTTCCGCAACACCGACTCTCAACGACCTGTCCCTCAGCATTCTTGCACCTAGCAATCTTTTCGTCCCATGTATAGGGTCTAGGGCCACATCCCTCATAGGAGATGGAATCTTCGGAACAAGAGACTCCGACGAGAATGCCGCCTGCCATCAGGATCAAAAGGAGGATTATCAGAACTGGAAGTTTTGGTGATGGATTCTGGAGCTTCATGCGCACGTCCCTTCCCTTTCTTTGACTCAGTGTGGTCCCTTTTGTCTCGTATATCCTCGAAAAAGCCCATCTCTTCGCTACAAGGGCACCAGGGCATAAAGGTCAATTCAGATAGCTGCCGATGTTCAACGCTCTCTTGGGATCTTCGTGCCTTCGTCGCATTGAGATTTCCTTTTATCAAGCAGCGGCTTAGATACTTGACGACTCTCAGTCACTCCTATAGGCCCCGTGCTTGAGAATATAAGCCTCGACTACCGACGGGACAAGGTACTTAATCGATTTCCCGGCTTTTGCTTTCCTGCGTATTTCGCTTGAAGAAATATCGATGTTCGGGGACCGCAGGAATGTAACCCTGCGCAGGTACTCCTTTCTCACACTCGATGGATCAAACCCTGGCCGATTGATGGCAATGACTTCGGCCAGCGAGAAGATCTCCTCCGGCTCCCGCCACGTATGAAGCTCGATGAGGTTATCGATGCCCAACAGGAGATAAAGTAGCGCACGAGGATACAATGCTGTGAGAGCGCGGAGTGTATCGACTGTGTACGATTTCCCGCCCCTCTGGAGTTCGATGTCGGATACTTCGAAATACGGATTCCCTCCAATTGCTAGACTCACAATTTCTAATCGTCGATCTGCATCCACCAAGGATTTGGTGGTTTTGTGGGGCGGGAGGGAACAAGGAATAAAAAGCACTTTGTCAAGTCCAAGAGACTCTCTCGCCGTTTCCGCGACGATAAGGTGACCTGTGTGCGGAGGGTTAAATGTCCCGCCGAATACCCCGACCTTCATTCACTCCTCAGGTAGATAGTTCGTATTTCTGCTCCAGGTGCATGAGCCACTCTCTCGTTCGACGCGGGTAAGGTAGGTTCTCGGTGACTTGCTTGAGAATGTCGTTTCGCAGACGTGTAAGATCAGAAATCGATAGGACATCGTACCATTCCTCTACAGAGAGAGCGGAGACGTCGAGTTTGCAGAGCGCCCTCACAGCATCATCATAAGCATGTCCAAGTCGTGGGTCAAACTCTTTGATGAAGTCCTCGTGCAAACTTTTGAAGCCGAGCAAATACAACTGGTGTTCTTGGGTCGGGCCAAGAACGACGACCTCGTCCTCAAGCTGAAGCAGGTGAAAAGCTGTCTGGATTGCCCGCATCGGCGCGATGGGATTTAGAAAGCTGAGGATCAAGATCCGCCGATAGCCATCTGTGAAGAGAGAATCCAGGATTTGAAGTGTGCTATCCTCATCGTCAGGCATCAGACGAAGCTCCCCCCTTTTACCCAAAGCCGCGAACCATCGATTTTGCTCCATGTAGTTATCGGTGTACAAGAAAGTTTGTACACTGCTGAAGTTCACCAACTGCGAAACAAAGTCTGATAGAAATGCGTTGTACAACTCGCGAAAATCTCCCGCTGAAAGCTGTGGGACGAATTTACCTGCGAGTCGTTCCATTTCGTGTACATCATCGAAGAGAAGGATTGCTCTGTCGCGTTGCATAAGAAAGACCCCCCTCGCGAAGATTCCTATTCGGTCTTGGATGTTGAATTGCTAGCCACTTCCAGCACATTCAGGATTTCTCGCGCCGTCCTGCTCCAACTGAAATGCTTCACTCGCGCTATCGCTTTTTCTCGTATTCTATCTCGCAGACCTTGATCAAGGCACACAGCGGAAATTTTCTCTGCCATCTCCGCGACGTTTGCAGGGTCGAAATAGATCGCAGCATCCCCCGCCGTTTCTTCGAGCGCCGGAGTTTTTGAGAGCAAACTCGGAGTCCCGCATCCCATGGCTTCGAGAGCGGTCATGCCAAAACCTTCAAAGAGAGACGGAAGAACAAACCAGTCTGCATGCCTGTACAGGCCCGGCAGGTCTTCACCGGAAACGTAACCCAAGAACTTCACTCTGTGCTCGAGTCCCAACGCCGCCACTTTCTGCTGCAACGCTGGATAGTATCGCGGATCCTTTGACCCAACGATGAGGAGGTCGTGCGGGATTCGCGCAGAAACACCGGCAAACGCCATCAAAAGCCGCTCTAGGTTCTTGTGAGGAAATAGATTACCCACGTAAAGCAGATACGGTGCATCAGAAGCTCTGACTGCGGGGCCCGAGCAAGCCGCGTTTGGACTGAACCGAGTAGCATCGACGCCGTTTGGGATAACATTGACAGAATCGGGGGTGACTCCGAAGTATTTGATAAGGTCAGCCTTCGTTGCATTGGAGACGGCGATGACGCGCCGCGAGTGTTTGATAAGGATCGGTACGATATACCGGAAGTAATGCGTTTGGCGCCTGTAGCTTTCCGGGTAACGAAGCGGCAAAAGGTCATGGATGATCAGCACCTGTGGGATCGGAGACCTCATCACGCCCTCCAGCGGTGTCGGGGACAAGAGAACAGAGGCGTCACACGCCGACAGCCTGCTTGGGAGAGTAAACTGTGACCAGAGAACTCGACTGATATGTCCTTTGAAACCGCGCATTGCGCGAACATTGCTTGTCACCACTTCAATGACAATACCATTCTGGTGGAAAAGCTCCGGCGTGGACGTATAAACGACAAGCTCCGAGTGAAGACGAGCCAACTCCCGCGTCACATTTAACGCGTAAATGCCGAGCCCACTCGACTCTGGATCAACGATCGTGGCATTGATGGCAATCTTCATTACATCCATTCAGACGATTCGTTTCGATGCGTATTATAACTGATGAACAAACAAAAATCAATCCTTTCAGAACGGCAACAAAGTCTAACGGTTCCCCGATGCAAGAACCAGATCTCTTACTCTTCGGAAAAACTCAAAAACGATCTTCACCCTCAAGAGAGCACATAGTCCAAGATACGCCATCGATCCTGCGAAGCTGGCACTTATGACCTGAGCCAGCATCTCAACTTTGCCAGTTTGGCCGATGCCATACAGGCGTTGAACAGAGAGCACGACGATCACAAGACCAAGCGTCCCAAGGAGCAGCTTGAGGAGTGTTCGCCCAAGGTCCGTGAAGTTGACAATGACATGGCCTCGAATCCGGACAAGCAAGATTGTCATATGCAGCAGTGCGGACAGAGAGGTGGCGATCGCGATCCCGAGATACCCAACGATGTTTGACAGAACTAGAAGCAACCCTACATTGACGATAACCACCACTCCTCCAATTCGCACCAAAGCTTTGTTCATCTTCAGGGCTTGATAGAAGCGGGGAACGGTGTTCACCATGGCAATCCCGAGAAGCCCAACAGAATACCACAGGAGTGCCGCCGACGTTCTCCCCGTCGATTCGGAATCGAACGCTCCCCTTTCAAAGATCAGACTGATGATTGGAGTCCGAAGGCAAATCAACACTGCAATGAATGGTATGACGACCGCGGGCAGTTCCTTCTACAGATTGTTCAGCGTTTAGCTAAGGCGCT
>JBBIJH010000027.1:4659-21824 GCA_037446075.1 Ignavibacteriales bacterium | reverse complement strand
AAAGACTTGTGTCCCCGTTGATCTGTTTCTCAATGAGCCATTTGGCGGCAAATCCCGACTCATACGCATAGGGTTCGGGATTGAGGCTTGTCGTTGCATAACCGCCATACGTTCGACTTGACCAATAAGCAATCCTGATATTCGGGTATCGAGACTTGAGGATTCGTGCGATCGCTTCGAATTGCGTTTGCAACTCCAGAGCATGAGCTGGAAAAGGCTGACTGGGATTGGCGTTTGCCTCCTTGACCCATGCAATCTGAACCTGGTTGCGAGTGACGCCAGCAATTCCCAATCGGTGGTCGACGACCTCCCAGAACGTAGCCATGGGATTCGAGATGATGGCTGCTGTTTGGCCTCCCTGTGCGCCATCAACGATAACGAGGCGCGGGTTTTTCGTTCGATCGGTATCAGCGAAAGCCTTGAACGTGGAGAATTCTTGTGTCGCGTTTGACATTCCGATGGAAAGAAGGACAATCCGTCCATTTGTCGGGTCAGGCAAACCCGACGCGTCGAGCGGTCGGATTTGCGCCGCAAGTGTTGCACCAGCGGAGTCGTGGGATCGCGGCCGCTGATTTGTTCCCCCAGGGTAGAGACCTCCTTGAAAACCCTGATAGGAAGCAGCACCCGGATCATTCAGCGGTAGTAGCCCGACAGATGTCCTCGAGCAATTCTGTGCGTTAAGGAAATGGGAACTGATCCAAAATATTACAAGCGAGAGAGGAATTGCCCTGAAGCTACTCCGCATAGTTTGAAAACCCTAGTTTTCAAGGAGTTTGACACAGTTCGAGGTGAGGAGTTTAGTCCCACGCGCCTACAATTAGTTCGATTTTCGATTAAATCTCAAGCAAGAAATCGTAATCAGAATGCTTGATTTCAGTATCGAATCTTGTTACCTTTTGTCAGCATGGAGGCCACAAGCAAAGACGGTCACGGACTTCGTTTGAACACGGAGTATGTCCGGAAGATCCTCGTGGATTTCATCCGGGACGAAATCACGAATGCCGGGATGGAGCGTGCTGTAGTCGGATTATCAGGAGGAGTGGATTCGGCAGTGGCGGCATACCTGTCGGTGGAAGCTCTGGGAAAGCAGAATGTCCTCTGCGTACTCCTCCCGTACAAGACCAGCAGTCCTGATAGTATTGAGGATGCAGAGTTGATCGTTCGGGCACTGGGGACACGCAGCGAAACAGTTGACATAACGGGCATGGTTGATGCATATCTACAGAAGACGAACAAGATCTCAGTGGTCCGAAAAGGAAATATTCAGGCCCGTTCAAGGATGATCATCCTTTATGACCTTTCAGCCCGAGAGAACGGTCTTGTCGTCGGGACAAGCAACAAGACAGAACTCATGCTCGGCTACGGGACAATCTACGGCGACACCGCTTGCGGGATCAATCCCCTTGGTGATCTGTACAAGACACAGGTGTGGCAGCTCGCCGAGGCCCTCGGGATTCCTGAGCACATCGTCAAAAAGAAGCCGACGGCAGATCTCTGGGTGGGTCAAACGGACGAAGGGGAGCTAGGCTTTTCCTATACGGAAGTGGATAATCTGCTCTTCCACATGATTGACGAGAGAAGGAGTGATCCAGAACTCATCGAGCTTGGTTTTTCGAGCAGCTTCGTTAGCAAAGTGCGGAACCTGGTTCAGAAGAATCAATTCAAGCGTCGCCCTCCAACCATCGCCAAAATCTCCCATCGCACGGTGAACGTGGATTTCCGTTATGCCCGGGACTGGGGAATCTGATCATTCCTCCATTGTCTGCCTGTTGTTCTTCGTAGCTTTGTAAAAAAAGAAAGTTCAATGCCAGAAGAGATTGAGAAGGGAACTCTCTACATCGTTTCCACTCCCATAGGGAATCTCGATGACGTCAGCTTCCGTGCTGCGAAGGTATTGTCGGGGGTCAATGCAATCGCGGCAGAAGATACGAGAAAGACAAAGATCCTTTTAGACCACCTGCAGATAAGGAAAGAGTTGATCAGTTACTACAGCTACAATGAAGCGAAGCGGATCCCGTACCTCATCGATCGGCTCCGGCGCGGTGAGAGCATCGCACTTGTTTCGGAAGCCGGCACGCCGGGCATCTCCGACCCCGCATCTCGGATCATTCGCGAGGCGATCTCTGCTGGCGTACCGATCCGGCCCATCCCCGGGGCCACGGCGTTTCTACCCGCTCTAATTCTAAGCGGGCTTCCGATGCATCGGTTCGTTTTTGAGGGTTTCCTCCCTGCAAAGAAGGGGAGGAAGAAAAGAATACAAGAACTTGCAGAAGAAAGAAGAACGGTTATCCTTTACGAATCACCGCATCGACTAAGCAGAACACTTGAAGAGCTGTATCATCAATGCGGAGACCGCGAGATCGCTATCTGTCGAGAGATCACAAAAAAATTTGAAGAAGTAACTCGAGGCAGAATCTCTGAAGTCTTGCATGAGCTACACTCGAAGGGGACAAGGGGTGAGTACGTTATCATCATGGCGGGGAACGAGTGACGACCTTCCAAACCGCGGGGGGCATCCAGCCGAACTGAAACCCTCTTGAGCCTGAATCTTGACTTTTTCTTTTAAATTATTATATTTATAGCACTCTTTCGGTAAGAGTGCTAAGTTTGCCTCGTGCGGTAAGTCCTGCCAATTGCTTTAGTTAAATCCTACTCAAACTTTCATTAACTCTAAAGGAGGTGGACAATATGAACATCAAACCTTTGGCGGATCGAGTCGTCATCCGGCCCGCTCCAGCGGAGGAAAAAACCAAAGGGGGGATCATTTTACCCGACACAGCGAAAGAAAAGCCTGTTCAGGGAGAGATTGTCGCCGTTGGCCCTGGCAGAACAGAGGACGGGAAACGCGTCCCCCTCGAGGTGAAAGTTGGGGACAAGGTCTTATATGGGAAGTACTCGGGAACCGAGATTACCCTCGATGGCGAGGAACTCTTGATTATGAGGGAAAGCGACATCTTCGCCATTCTTTGAACGGAGACTTGTTCACCCTGATTTTGCCAGGGTTAACCTGATTTCACCAACCAAATCTTGAAAAGGAGATGAACAAAAATGGCTTCGAAGTTGATCTTTTATGATACAGAGGCACGATCTGCCCTGAAGCGTGGCGTTGATAAATTGGCCGATGCCGTGAAGGTTACGCTGGGGCCGAAAGGTCGGAATGTCGTGCTCGACAAGAAATTCGGCGCTCCCACGGTCACAAAAGACGGCGTGACAGTGGCAAAGGAAATTGAAATTGAGGATCCAGTCGAGAACATGGGCGCCCAGATGGTGCGTGAAGTTGCCAGCAAGACTTCCGATGTCGCTGGCGACGGAACATCAACAGCGACTGTTCTTGCTCAGGCGATTGTGCGCGAAGGGCTGAAGAACGTCACTGCTGGTGCGAACCCGATGGATCTTAAGCGGGGAATCGAGATTGCTGTCCAGAGAGTGGTCGACGGTCTCAAGAAAATCAGCAGACCGGTGGAAAGCAAAAAAGAGATTGCCCAGGTTGGGACCATCTCTGCGAACAATCAGAAGGTGAGGATTCCAACGAACAAGGAAGGGAAGGAAGCAAAGGAAAAAGTAGAAGAGACAGTAGAAGTGACGATTGGCGAGCTGATTGCAGACGCAATGGATAAAGTTGGAAAAGATGGCGTGATTACTGTCGAGGAAGCAAAGAGTGCCATCACCAATCTCGAACTGGTGGAGGGAATGCAGTTTGACCGTGGTTACCTCTCGCCTTACTTCGTCACCGATGCCGACACAATGGAGGCCGTCCTGGAAGATCCATATATCCTGATCCATGACAAGAAGATCAGCACGATGAAGGACCTGCTGCCGATTCTCGAGAAAGTAGCCCAGGCCGGGCGTTCCATTTTGATCATCGCAGAAGATGTCGAGGGGGAGGCCCTCGCCACGCTTGTCGTCAACAAGCTGCGCGGCACCCTCAAGGTCTGCGCTGTGAAGGCCCCTGGCTTTGGTGACCGGAGGAAGGCAATGCTTGAGGACATTGCGATCCTTACGAACGGGACCGTGATCTCAGAGGAGAAGGGATTCAAGCTCGAGAATACACAGCTCTCCTACCTCGGAACTGCGAAAAAGGTGACGATTGACAAAGACAACACGACGATTGTCGAAGGCGCCGGCAAGAAGGAAGACATCAAGAAACGCATTAACGAGATCAAGGCCCAGATCGACAAGACGACTTCTGACTACGACAAAGAGAAGCTGCAGGAACGCCTCGCCAAACTTTCGGGTGGAGTCGCTGTGATCAAGATTGGCGCTGCTACCGAAGTTGAAATGAAGGAGAAGAAAGCTCTGGTCGAAGATGCACTGCATGCCACACGTGCGGCTGTCGAAGAAGGGATCGTTCCCGGTGGTGGTGTAGCCTACCTTCGGGCACTGCAGATGCTGGACGGAGTGGAGACGGAGAATGAAGATCAGAGGATCGGTGTGGAAATCGTGCGGCGTGCACTCGAGGAGCCTATCCGCTGGATTGTCAACAATGCTGGTGTGGACGGTTCCGTTGTCGTGAACAAGGTAAAGGAAGGCAAGGACGACTTTGGCTTCAATGCCCAAACGGAGCAGTTCGAGAACCTCATGAAGTCCGGCGTAGTTGACCCAACGAAGGTTACACGAATCGCACTGGAAAACGCAGCCAGTGTCGCTGGACTCATCATCACAACAGAGGCCACGGTATGCGAAAAGCCGGAGAAGGAGAAGACGCCTCACATGCCGCCGGGTGGTGGAATGGGTGAGATGTACTGAGCCAGTCCCTCCTCCTTTCTTTCGGAGCCCCAGCTGGGTCCTCTGGGCCCCTGGGGCTTGTCTTTTCCCGCCCTTTCTTGACTGGTCGCCAGAGCCCCGTTTGCCTTCAGGCGCCGATGTTTGGCTGGTCTTGTTAACCGGATTCGCCTGCTGGAAATGTTAAATTTCCACTTGACATTCTCGTAAATGTTGACTAAAATGGCTTCGAAATCCTGTAGGCGATCGAGCTGAGGATTGCCCTGCAAAGGCTCAATGAATTCCCGAGTGCTCCGCTTCCCAAAGCCCACGACGAAGAGACGCTGTGATAAGATTCGAACACACACCTTGGGGGGAAAATTCAAATCGAGTTAGCGTTTCGCACTTTTCGATCTTTCGTATCCTAACGCGGCACGGGAGTAAGCCAGAAGGAAGTCCCCGCGAATTGGTGTGAAACCCCGAGAACATCTTCTTTGATAGACGCTGCATTGCAATCTAATTCGCACCCGGCTGCTTCCTTGAATTCCCGCAGGCGGGCACACTCATTAGGGTTGCTTCGCGGTTGGAAAATCTTCTGAACCAAAGACTCATCTCCGCCACAAGCAGATGACCCTCGGGTTCAAGCGTCCACCCACGAAGTGGTCACTTTGTGAGAAGTGGCCCTTTGGGCTGGTCGAGCTTTTTGTGCAGGGGCTTTGCTCTTAGGAGACTAACAGACTGAGAGTTGGAATTCCTTAATGATCAAATCCGCGAGATCAGTCGACCGATCCGCTTGGATATTTCTACCACCCACTTCTCTCATGAAAGGAGGAAAGCATTATGGATCCCCTATTCTCGAAAACCATTAAGGCGGGGGACAGAACGTACTTCATCGACGTGAAAGAAGCGAAAAACAAGTCGAAATACCTCACGATCTCCGAGAGCAAGCTTGCTAAAGAGGGAGAGAAGAAGTTCACCCGCTCCAGTGTGATGGTGTTCGACAAGCAGGTTGAGAAACTGAGGGACGCACTCGAAGAAGCGATCACCATGATGAGAAAATAGTGGCTCTTTAGACTTTAGGTTCGAACGGAAGAGATACCATTATCTGATTTTTGCGATTGCCGCTGGTCCAGGGTACTACGAGGAATGGGGATCCCCCCTTTCCTCCTAGAGGAGGGTTTTGTGTCTACGCAGATGCTGAGAATAACTGGGCTCATGCGGCTTTTATCGCAGTGATACCTGCCTTTGGATCCCACGCTGCCGCCTTTCGGGGCTTGATCGAATTCCACGGACTGCAGTTGTAAAGGAGAGGTGTTCAAGGAGTTAAGAATCCCATCTGTTGCCACGAACTGCACAGGCGACATTTCCCACCTGCGATAATCTGAGCAGCCGCTTCTCAACCCCTATTTCCGTCTCTAGCTGTGGTCCTGCATGTTGGTCGTAGAAACTTTTCCACCTTGATATCGAGCCTATGATTCCATATCTTCGGTAGTGAAGCTTGTGGGATTCATGTCAAGCAATCCATCTGCTTCGGAGCAGTTTTCTTGTCTTCGATCATGCTTGAACATTTCGATTGCGGAGAGAAACTACCGAGTGCTATGACGGCTTCCGCTTGTAAGCTAGTGTGAGCACGCTGCTTTAAGACTCTGATGCCGCGCTCAAAACCTTGGTGCAGGCCAACTCTAGCGGAACTTCAAGAAAACTGGATTGGAAGGAAGAGAAGAAAATGAACCAAAGGCTGCATGGTTCAATCTTGACTGGTTTGTGCATGATCTTGCTCGGCTCATGTTCCGGGTCGGGCGACGATAAAAAGCTTTCCGCCTCTGGTACGATAGAGGCAACGGAGGTAACCGTTAGCGCCAAAGTCGGCGGCGAGATCATCAGGCTTCTCGTCGATGAAGGAGCAAACGTCCACAAAGGTGACACGCTGGCGATTATTGACCGGGCAGACTTGGAGATCCAGCTCAAAGAAGCTCTTGCAAATGCGGCAGCGGCAGATGCTCAACATAAGATGATGGTACGCGGCTCGCGTGAGGAAGATGTTCTCCAGGCAGAAGCAAATCTGAAAAATGCTGAGGAAGACCTTAGGCGTGCCGAACAGCTATTCAGAGAACGGAGCATTACAGAAAAACAACTGGACGACACTCGGACGAGGTACGTCGTGACCCAGCAGGCCTATGAGAAGTTGAAGCGCGGCTTTCGAGAGGAAGAGGTGGAGGCAGCTCGGGCCCGACGTGATGCAGCTATTGCTCAAGTGGAAGCCATCCGGAAGAAGATCGCCGATTCTTATGTTCTCGCTCCTATCGAAGGAGTTGTGACAGAGAAATCGGTCGAGGAGGGCGATGTCGTCTTGCCAAACGGTACCTTGTTCCGCATCTCACGGCTGGACAGAGTCCATCTGACGATTTATGTGTCGGTGGTGGAAATGGCAAAGATTAAGCTGGGACAGCAAGCGAAGGTGTACATTGATGCCTTTCCGAACCAGCCCTTCCTTGGCAAGGTTGTCTACATCTCCTCGGTCGCCGAATTCACTCCGAAAAATGTTCAGACGAAAGAGGATCGTACAAAGCTCGTCTTCGGAGTGAAGATCGAAATTTCCAACCCCGAGCAAGTCCTCAAACCCGGTATGCCTGCCGACGCTGTCCTTGAGGTTACAGAGAGCGCAGCACGTTGAGGACCCATGGCCGCCGTCATCGAGATCAAAGGATTGACAAAGAAGTTCGAGGAGCTTACGGCCGTCGACCAGGTCCAGCTTGCCATCGAAGAAGGCGAGATGTTTGGTATCGTCGGACCTGATGGAGCAGGCAAAACGACGACGTTTCGGATGCTCACGGGGATTCTCCTTCCGACATCAGGGACCGCCACTATAGTCGGTCATGATCTGATCTCGGAGTCCAGAAAGATTAAGCGAGAAATTGGCTACCTCTCTCAGCGGTTCAGTCTCTATGGTGACCTGACAGTGGACGAGAACATCGAGTTCTTTGCAGAAATTAATGAAGTCTACGATTACAGGGAACGCAGAGAGGAACTGCTGGAGTTTACGCGCCTTACACCCTTTCGTGATCGTCTCGCAGAGCAACTTTCGGGCGGCATGAGGCAAAAGCTCGCTCTGGCATGTACGCTTGTTCATCGTCCCAAGATCATTTTCCTGGATGAACCTACGACGGGCGTCGATCCTGTTTCGCGGCGAGACTTGTGGAGAATTCTCTCAAGTCTGCTGGAGTCAGGAATCACGATCGTCATGAGTACGCCCTACCTCGATGAGGCGGAGCGATGCAGTCGTGTTGCGTTGATGAACCTTGGAAAAGTCATGCTGGTGGACACTCCAACGAATGTGAAGAAACTGATGGACGGTGAAGTCGTGGAAATCATCTGCGATCAGATTCGCCCGGCTTCAAAGTTACTGAAATCCCATCCTCAGGTTCGTGGTGTGCAGGCGTTTGGTGATCGCCTGAATATCATCTTGGGTGATAGCAAGAAAGACCTTCCTCTCGTAAAGGCGGCTCTGCACGAGGCGAAAATCCAGGTTCTGGAGGTTCGGTTGATTGCTCCCAGTCTCGAGAACATTTTTATCTCCTTGATGTCCCAGCAGAAGACTAGTTGAGGTGTTTCCCATGAAAAAGATCGCTCTTCTTTGTTTCCTTCTGTCCCCCCTCACCATCCTCTCTCAAGAAAAGCAACTGCTCACATTAGAGGAAGCAATCCGCCTCGGATTGGAGAACAGCAAACTACTCCGCATCTCCTCGGCGAAAGTCCTTTCCGCAGACGCGAAGTCCAGTGAGATCAACGCGGCGAGGTTGCCGTCCGTGAGGTTGCAAGCCGGCTACACTCGATTAAGTGACGTGGATCCGTTTACTGTTCAGCTACCGATTCTCCCGTCTCCGGTGACGATTTCGCCCATCGTAACGAACAACTACACCTCAAGGCTGACAGTACAGCAGCCGCTCTTCACAGGGTTGAGGCTCGAGAAGTCTGCCGCGGCAGCGGAGTTTTCTGCCCAAGCTGCAAGTCAGGACTACACGAAGGACAGAGCTGATTACGCATACAGTGTGAAGGACGCATACTGGAATCTGTTCAAAGCGTTGGAGGTGAAGAAGGTAATCGGTGAAAATTTGGAACAAGTGACCTCACATCTCCGCGACGTGCAAAATATGATGGCGCAGGGTTTGGTGACAAAAAATGAAGTCTTGAAAGTGCAGGTGCAGCTTTCGAATATCCAGCTGGCTCAGATCGACGCGACGAACTCGGTAAGACTCGCAATGATGCGGTTGAACAACCTCATCGGGTTGCCCCTCGATACCGAGCTCCAGATCGCCTCGAGCCTGCCTTCTCCCCCGAAAGAGGTGCCTTCTGTAACCCAGTTGGTTCAGGACGCGTTTGTTAACCGGCCTGATCTGAAAGCTGCGGAGATGCGAGTACGCGCTTCAGACGCCACCGTTGCCGCCGCGAAGGGGGCGTGGTATCCGCAAATCAGTCTCTCCGGGAATTACTATTACTCTCGGCCGAACCCGAGAATCCTGCCGACGCGAGATGAATTCAAAGATACATGGGACGTGGGACTCACACTCTCTTTTGAGCTGTGGAATTGGGGAACGACGAAGCATCAAGCGGTTCAGGCGGAAGCTGCGCTGGCGCAGGCCGCTGATACTCGTGACCACCTCCGGGATCTTATCACTCTGGAGGTAAACGAGAGCTATCTTGCAGTCCTTCAGACAGCAGAAAAGGTAGGTGTGGCAGAGAAGGGTGTAGAGCAGGCAGAGGAAAACTATCGCATCACGAGGAACAAATTTAGTTCTGGAACAGCCACGAACACGGATCTTCTGGACGCAGAGGTGTCACTTCTTCAGTCAAAACTAAATCACACGGTCTCGCTTGTGGAGCTTGAGCTTGCTCATGCAAGGCTGCTGAAGGCAAGAGGCCGAGAGAATTGAATTTAGTCCTGGAGGTTTGGCCGAAAGGTGGTACCACAAGGGGACGAAGAGGCGGACTTCGAAAGTTAGAAATCAAAATCAAAACGGGTTCTGCTGCCGTAGCGACCGATCCCGAGGTCGGTTACCGGACGAGGAAACAACTTCAGATGGGATCAATGCAGACCAATGCTATAGAAGTCGAGGAGTTGACAAAGAAGTTCGGCCCTTTCACGGCTGTTGATCGCATCAGTTTCGAAGTTCAACAGGGCGAGATCTTTGGATTCCTCGGCGCTAACGGTGCGGGGAAGTCTACTACGATCCGAATGCTGTGTGGCCTGCTGGAGGCGACTTCCGGGACTGCCCGCGTGGGCGGCTACGATATCAAGAAGCAGACGGAGTCGGTGAAGCGCAGCATCGGTTATATGTCTCAACGCTTCTCTCTCTACGAGGATCTCACGGTGGAAGAAAACATCCGCTTCTATGGAGGCGTGTATGGACTGACCAGCGGAAAACTCAAGGAGCAGATGGAGTGGGTATTACAAATGGCTGGATTGCAGGGACGCGAGAGGAGTCTGACAAAGACACTCTCAGGAGGCTGGAAGCAACGGCTCGCCCTTGGGTGCGCGATCCTTCATGAACCCGCCATTGTCTTTCTGGACGAGCCGACGAGCGGTGTCGACCCGGTTTCCCGACGCGCCTTTTGGGAATTGATTAACCAACTCTCAGAAAGGGGCATTACCGTTCTTGTGACGACACACTACCTTGAAGAGGCAGAATACTGCAACACCATCATTCTGATCAATGCAGGAAGGTTGATCGCCAGCGGTAGTCCGAAGGCCTTAAAGACTAAGTACATCACGTACCCGATTTTCGAAGTTGAAACGAGCAATCCGGTCGCAGCGATGCAGGCCCTTCGTGATCAGCCTTGGGCCGTAGAAGTCTCGCTTTTCGGTAACTGCCTGCATGTTGGTCTGTGGGATGAGCGAGCGGGCGGTGAATCGGTCTTGAATCATCTCAGGTCAAGAAAGATCGAAGTGAGAAGGATCGAACGCATCGCGCCATCTTTGGAAGACGTTTTCTTACATTTGCTGGAACGGGATACAGCGCACAGGCCAGCATGACTGGGAAACGATTGCGTCCGATTATCATCAAAGAAGTTCGCCAGATCCTGCGGGATCGCCGCTCCTTCATGGCCCTCTTGGTTCTCCCCTCTCTCCTTGTGTTCTTTATCGGCTATGCCCTCAACTTTGACGTTAAACATATCTCGGTGGCGGTCTTCGACCAAGAGAGGAGCCGGAGGAGCCGGGAGTTTATCCGAGGTCTCTCGAACACCGAGTATTTCGAGGTGAGGTATCATGTGGACTCCTACCGCGAGGTCAATAGACTCCTGAACGAAGGAAAAGCTCTCGTCGCAATTGTGATTCCGCAAAATTTTTCCAAGCGGCTTGCGCTGGGGGAAGACGTTTCCGTCCAGGTTCTGATCGACGGGTCAAATGCGAACACGGCCACGACAGCAATCAGCTACGTGACTTCCATCATCCAGACCTATTCGACGAACTCTGGCGCGAAGGTAATGTCGCGATCTGGGCGAGAGCTTTATCTCCCGATCGATGTTCGGCCGAAGATTTGGTATAACCCGGAGCTTGTGACAGCGAAGTTCCTTGTTCCAGGATTGATCGGTTTTGTGTTGATGCTGAGTGCCGTTGTCTCGACGTCGCTCTCCGTGGTTCGCGAGAAAGAGCGTGGCACGATGGAGCAATTGATGGTTTCAACCCTCCAGACGACGGAGATTATTATCGGGAAGACGATTCCCTATCTTTTCATTGGTTTGATCGCCTCTACCCTTGTACTGATCGTCGGGTTTACATTTTTCGGGATTGTGGTACGCGGAAGCTTATTCTGGCTCTACGTCGGCATCCTTGTATTTCTGCTAGCGGCCATGGGGCAAGGGCTGCTGGTCTCGACGATCGCACGGACGCAGCAGGTTGCGTTCATGCTGGCGGTTTTCTCTTCTCTTCTGCCTACGTTTCTCTTATCCGGCTTTGTGTTTCCAATCCGGAGTATGCCCGCTGTTCTCCAGATCCTCTCGAACCTCACTCCGGTGAAGTTCTTTCTCATTGTCGTGAGAGGACTGATATTGAAAGGCGTCGGGCCCACGGCCCTCTGGCCGCAGTTCTTATACTTGTTGCTTTTTGCATCTCTGACTCTTGGGATTAGCTCCATAAGGCTCTTGAAAAAGTCTGCATGATATGCGGACGATCGCTCACATTATCGTGAAAGAATTCCTGCAACTGCGCCGGGATCCAAGAATGCTGGCTCTCTCGATCCTTGCGCCTGCGCTTCAGCTTCTCATTCTTGGTTATGCGGCGACAACGGATGTTCGACTAGTCCCGATTGTCGTTTGGGATCAAGACAAATCAAGCTGCAGCCGCGAGCTTATCTCTCAGTTTGCAAATTCAGGCTACTTCGAGATCGAGGCAGAAGTACAGTCCTTGAACGAGATTGACCCATACATCGAAAACGGGCGTGTCTGGATGGCGCTTGTCATTCCACCGAAGTTCGGGAGTCATTTGCATGCTCGGAGGACCGTCGCGGTGCAGCTCCTCTCAGACGGAAGCGATGCGAATTCTGCAACTGTCAGCCTAGGGTACGCTACGCAATTCCTCGGCACGTATTCTCGCTCTATCGTATCTGAGACTATCGAGAAGGGATTCCGGATGGCAAAATCCGCACGGGTGATACCAGAGATCAGAGTGTGGTACAATCCCGATCTGACGAGTCGTAACTTCATGGTTCCGGGTGTCGTCGCTTTGGTCTTGATGATCATCACGATGACTCTGACCTCACTTGGCATCGTGAGAGAAAAAGAGATTGGCACTTTAGAACAGCTACTGGTTACACCGATAAGACCCTACCAGCTCCTGATGGGGAAGCTTTTGCCGTTCATCATCCTTGGGGCAGTGGATGTCACTCTCGTGCTGGCGGTGGCAAGGTACTGGTTTGAGGTTCCGATGCGAGGGAGCGTTTTGCTGCTGTATGGGCTTAGTGGACTATTCGTTCTGACGACTCTTGGCCTCGGTCTTTTCGTCTCGACGATTTCGAAGACTCAGCAACAAGCAATGCTGACGGCACAGTTTTTCATCTTCCTGCCCTTTGTGTTTCTCTCGGGTTTTGTTTTTCCGATCGAGAACATGCCGCATCTCATCCAATACATCACCTACCTTGTACCGCTGCGGTATTTCATTGTAATCATTAGAGGAGTTTTTCTGAAAGGGATAGGGATTGCCGAGCTCTGGCCTGAAGCGCTGGCACTTTTGGTCTTCGGTGTGACGATCTTTACGCTGAGTGTGTTGAGGTTCAGGAAGAGGTTGGAGTGAATCAGGCGCAAGGGCTTGAGGATGGTTCCCGTGCACGCGGTAGCCCTGATTTGTTGACTTGAGCACTCAGATTTCGGAAGTTTCACACAGAAATCACGAGCGCTTTAGAAAAGAGAACTCATTGAGTGACGCTGTTGAAGCGAAAACACCGTGTGAAATCGGCACACTTGCCCGGATGGGACTACTCATCACCCACAGTGCATCTTGGCACCATGTGCACGAAGGAGATGCAGTGCTGGGAGGCAGGTTTCGTGAAGTTGTCGTCGGAGAAGCGCGATTATTTCTGCTTTGTGAAATCTTCGAGGAAGAATGGCAGAGCACTGAACAGATTCGCACGAACGTTACCCTGGACGAATGGAAAGTCATGCCAAGTTATTTGCATGGGATTGTCGTCATCGATAAAATCCTACACGTAAGAATGACTCGGGATGGAAAACATTCGGTGGAGACGAGCCGGCGGGGTGTTTCTATCAGAAAAACAACGAAACCACTGAAACCGAATTCATTGGCATCGATTACTGATCAATTCAAACCCAGATCCACGAAACGCATCCATGACGCGGGCTGTCCAGAATTTTCCTGGTGACCGCGGTATCACGATCACAGCATCCCTAGCCGAAATGCCTTGGTCTGGAGTCGGAACCCATCGCAGACAATGTCCAGCAGTGGGAATTGGATCGGAATCATCTGTCGGACTTGATCGGCGGGTCGGGAGATACTGTCGGGATTATCTTCGTGGTTGCCCCAGGCAAACACCGGTGGAACGATATTCCCCCTTCTGTGGCTCGGTCTCGACATTTGGCCAATAATTCTTGCAATTCCAGCCATTTCCTTGTATCTTCTGTTAGCTCATCCCGAGAAAGGGAGCGGGACGAGCTTTTCTTTTGTAATGTAAATGGATTTTGCGGACCGTAAGCATTAAGCGCTCTTGGAAAGGTAGGATCAGAGAAGGATGGCTGACGTGCAAGAACCTCTGGTGGAAATCTTTACAGGCCCTTTCGAGCGTGCTTCCGTGATCAAGGGCCTGCTCGAAGCCTATGGCCTTGAAGTATTCTTAAGAGACTCAGCCATTGGAATCGAGAATCCTTCTTACTATGAGCCGATCGGGCTTAGCCGGATCTTTAGAGTTTTGGTATGGCAGAGGGATCTTCTTCCAGCCCAATCCATCATTCAGGCACCTCCAGACCTGAATATGGAGGATCTATGAATAAACCTGAACTCATCCTAAATCCCTCCCTTGGGAACAGAGGTCCTTATCGAACCCGCGCTGTATTCCCCTTCTCTTGGCGAAAGAAAGAGCCACGGGAGGAGACCAGATGATTTTCACACAAGCTCTATGGGCGTGGAGAAGTGGGAGTCTGAACCGGGATAAGAGTTCTTTCGATGCATAACATCCGAAACTTCTGTATCATCGCCCATATCGATCACGGCAAATCTACACTCGCCGATCGATTCCTGGAGCTGACGGGGACCATCCCGCCTCGTCAGATGATGGAGCAAGTGCTCGACGACATGCCGCTGGAGCGTGAACGGGGTATCACGATCAAGTCCCATGCAATCAAGATGAAGTTCCGGGCGAAGGATGGAATCGAGTATGACTTGAACCTCATCGACACCCCAGGCCACGTCGACTTCACATACGAGGTCTCACGCTCACTTGCCGCCTGCGAAGGGGCGATCCTCGTCGTCGATGCCTCTCAAGGCGTCGAAGCTCAGACCGTCAGCAATGCGTATATGGCGATCGACGCGGGGCTCGAGATCATCCCTGTGATTAACAAGATTGACCTCCCCAGTGCGATGATCGATACGGTGAAGGAAGAGATCATCAATCTCCTTGGGTGCGGAGAAGATGAAATCCTCCTCACAAGTGCAAAGGCAAACATCGGCGTTGATGCAATCTTGGAGGCGGTAGTACAGCGCATTCCCCCTCCGAAAGGGGAGCCGTCTGCTCCACTGCGTGCACTCATCTTCGACTCCGTCTTCGATACGTATCGCGGTTCCGTTGTCTATCTGAGAGTGTTTGAAGGAACTCTTGAGGAAAAGATGCGCGTGATGTTTTTCTCCAACGGCAAGATTTTTGAGGCTGAGGAAGTCGGAATCCTTGAGTTAGAGAGGGTCAGGACAGGAATAATTTCTGCAGGAGATGTTGGATAATTGATTCCAGGTGCAAAGGACGTGCACGATACAAAGGTCGGCGATACCGTCACCTCCGCCAGTCACCCTGCAAAAGAGCCACTCCCCGGCTACAAGAGGGTGAAGCCAATGGTATTCGCGGGGCTCTATCCATCGAACAGCGAAGAGTTCGAAGTCCTTCGTGATTCCTTGGAGAAGCTGGCGCTGAATGACGCATCGCTTCAGTACCAGCCAGAAACTTCCGCTGCGCTCGGCTTTGGATTTCGCTGCGGTTTCCTTGGACTTCTTCACATGGAGATTGTCCAGGAGCGACTGGAGCGTGAGTACAATCAAAGCCTGATTACGACGGTTCCCAACGTCGAGTACCACGTCACCAAAACAAATGCTGAGGTGGTACCAGTCGACAATCCGGCGTTGATGCCGCCGATGGGAGAGATCGAGAAGATCGAAGAGCCATTCATCGACGCTCAGATCATCACTCCATCAGAATTCATCGGCAGCATCATGAAGCTTTGCACAGAGCGCCGAGGCGTGTACAAGACCACGGAGTATCTGGATCCCACTCGAGCGGTGATTCGGTATGAGCTTCCCCTCGCGGAGATCATTTTCGACTTTTATGACAGGCTAAAATCGCTCTCTCGCGGCTACGCCTCGCTCGACTATGAGTTCCTCGAATACCGTCAATCCCAGCTTGTGAGGCTTGATATTCTCTTGAACGGGGAGCCAGTGGATGCTCTCTCGACGATTGTCCATCGAAGCAAGGCATACGATTGGGGGAGGAAGCTTTGTAGTAAACTTCGAACGCTGATCCCTCGGCAAATGTTCGAGGTGGTGATTCAAGCGGCAGTGGGGAGCAAGGTGATCGCGCGGGATTCCATCGCTCCGCTGCGTAAGAACGTTCTCGCGAAGTGCTACGGTGGCGACATCACGCGGAAGAGAAAACTCCTTGAGCGGCAAAAGGAAGGGAAAAGACGGATGAAGCAGGTTGGGAGAGTTGAGGTTCCTCAGGAAGCCTTTCTTGCAGTTCTAGCAATGGCCGACGAGTCTGTGCGAGACCGTGGGTCAAGTCATTGAGAGGAGGAATCCATGAAGGTCACGAAAACAGGAGTGGTGAAATTCCTGAAGGAGCTTGGCTTCCTAGTTGCGATCGTG
Organism: Ignavibacteriales bacterium; assembly: GCA_037446075.1. Classification (GTDB taxonomy): domain Bacteria; phylum Bacteroidota; class Ignavibacteria; order UBA10030; family JAHEZR01; genus JBBIJH01. The sequence goes on along the minus strand of JBBIJH010000027.1, from coordinate 5,551 downwards.
TTCGTGTTCAACAGCTTTGTCCTCGCTTCGTTCCAGGTTCCCACAGGCTCGATGGAAAACACGGTGATGGCAGGAGATTTTCTCCTCGTGAATAAATTTACCATAGGAGGCCGAACCCTCGAGCTAATTCCTTACTTAGGGGTCCGTCTCCCGGCGTTTCGCTTCCCGGGGCTACGCGCCGTTCGTCGTGGAGACATCATCGTCTTCGAGTTCCCGGGGTTGCGAGACGAGAAAGAGCCGAAAGAGTTCACCTACTACCTGAAGAGATGCATGGGACTTCCCGGCGACACGATCCAGATTATCAACAAGGTTGTTTATGTTAACGGCAAGCGGGCTCCGCTGCCAAAATCATTCAAGTTCCTCCGTCCCAACCCTTTACCCCCGAACCTGCCTGATCCCGAGATTTTTCCAGTCGGTGCGCCGTTCAACCCCGACAACTACGGGCCGCTTCGGATTCCGAAAAAGGGGGACACGATTGACATCCATGGTGAGCATCTCCGCCAATGGAAAACATTCATTGAACGCGAGGGGCATACGGTTGCGAATCACGGAGATCAAGTTCTCATTGATGGGGTTCCACGAACGCACTACATTGTTCAGCGCGACTATCTTTTCGGAATGGGGGACAACCGAGATGACAGTCTCGATAGTCGCTTCTGGGGATTTATCCCAAGGGAGAGTGTGATCGGAACGCCGTTGATTGTCTATTGGTCATGGGACCCCAACGTTCCCATCTACCAAGTTTTTGAGAAACTCGCGTCGATAAAATGGAACCGGATTGGTAGGCTAACTGATTAGTTCTCACGGAAAAAGAATCACACAGAGACGCACTGAGGAACCAGAGTGTAAGAGGGAGAAAAATTCAGGAAATTCAAGCTCGAGTCTCTGTGTG
>JBBIJH010000027.1:0-4649 GCA_037446075.1 Ignavibacteriales bacterium | reverse complement strand
CCCGTGCACTGTCCCCGGAAATCTCTGAGATTTTTTTCAATAGCACTCTCAACTCTTTTTCGTCAGGAGCTGACTGATCTTCCCTTGAATCGGGAAGACGCGTTTTCTTTTTGCTCGTAAAGGATTGGATAGACCTAAGGCCAGATGAATCGAACAAAGCCAAAAAGGAAGTTTCGTGAAGCAGTCGAGACCATCCTCATGACGGTGGCTGCTTCACTTTTCCTCAAGATCTTTATTGTGGAAGCGTTTCGAATCCCAACAGGGTCCATGGAGAACACCCTCCTCGAGGGAGATTTCCTTTTTGTGAATAAGTTTGTCTACGGGCTGAAGACCCCGAAGTATATCCCTTTCACTGACCTCCGGATTCCTCACTTCCGGCTACCGGCTTTCAAGAAGCCAAAGAGGGGAGACGTAATCGTTTTTGAGTTCCCCGGTGATCGAGATGAAATCAAGCCGAGGGAGGTTGTAAGTTATATTAAGCGCTGCATCGCCGTTGGAGGAGACACTGTTCGGATCATCGATAAGGAGGTGTACGTCAATGGTCGGCCGATCCGTGATCCCGTGAATGTAAGATTGGGAGGAAACGATTTCTTGCCGAGGGGGTTTCCGAACCCAAGGATTTTCCCTAAGGGTTATCCATTTAATGAAGACAACTACGGACCTCTCAGGGTACCGAAAAAGGGGGACGTCCTCGCTCTTACCCCGGAAAATATCGAAGGATGGGAGGTTTTTATAGCCCGTGAAGGTCACGCCGTTACAGTCAATGACGGCCAGATCTTGCTCGATGGGAAACCGACAAACGCATACCGCGTTGAACGAGACTATCTGTTCATGATGGGAGATAATCGAGACAACAGCCTCGACAGTCGCTTCTGGGGATTTGTGCCCGAAGACAACATCGTCGGGGAGGCACTTCTCATCTATTGGTCGTGGAATCAGAACCTTCCGCTTGCAAGCGCTGAGAAGTTCAAGTCGGTGCGGTGGTGGAGGATAGGGACAATCGTTCGCTAAGAAGAGGATCAAAGCTCTCCGTGCCAGGTTTATACCTTCATATTCCTTACTGCGAGCGCAAGTGCCTGTACTGCGACTTCTATTCAGTCGAGAGCATGAGTTCTCTTGCTGATTTTCTACGCTGCCTGCGCCTTGAGATCGGGCAACATGCGCAGTTTGGGAAACAGGGTCAGCCTTTCGAGACTGTTTACTTCGGCGGCGGGACCCCGTCGCTTCTCTCAACCCAAAGCTTGGAGAAGATTCTAGACAAACTACAGCAGACTTTTCCGATATCACCAGCGGCAGAAATCACGCTGGAGGCAAACCCCGGCACGGTTAATCTGAGGAAACTGAAAGAGTTTCGTCGAGCGGGAGTAAACCGCTTAAGCATCGGAATCCAGTCTTTCCACGACGATGAGCTACGGTTCCTGGGCCGCATCCACTCGGGGAGGGAGGCGATGGAGTGCGTAAGCCTCGCCAGAGGAGCGGGCATCGACAATATCAGCTTGGATTTGATTTTTGCCTTACCCAATCAGACACTGAAAGCTTGGAAAGAGAATCTTGAGACCGCCGTGTCGTTAGAGCCGCAGCACATTTCTGCCTACAGCCTGATTGTCGAGGAGGGGACGGCTCTGCAGCGCATGGTTGTACGGGGAGAAGTCACCCCCGCCCCTGAGGAACTGGAGTCCGAGATGTATCTCCTTACGATGGAATACCTGGCCTCGCAAGGCTTTGAACACTACGAGGTCTCGAATTATGCGAAGCCGGGCTATCGCTCAAGGCACAATAGCCTGTATTGGAACCACGAGCCGTACCTAGGGTTCGGCCCCTCGGCGCACTCATTCTGGTCGGGTGAGCCGCTCTCTGGACCCATGCGTTGGTGGAACGCGGCCAGTGTTGGGAAATATTGCAAGTCCCTCACTCAGGGCCAGCGGCCCATCGAAGGTGAAGAGCACCTCAGCTCGGTCCACCTCCTGACAGAAGAAATCTTTCTCAGGCTCCGGACTGGTGGTATCAACGTTCGCAAGCTTCACAGAGACTATGGAGCGAATCTTGTGGAGCAGCACGGACAGAAGCTCGAACGTTTCCTTCAGGAGCGTCTTGTTACGGTGGAGGGAGAAACGATTCGGCTCACATCGAGAGGTTTCTTATACTGCGACGAGATTGCTTTGGAGTTAGTTGCGTGACTTCTTTCCGCCCCCAGAACCGGGGGTTTCTTTTGCGTTTTGCCCTTGATTGAGGTATATTGATTACGTTCTGAAGTATATGAATCTAGAACGCACGGCAATGTCAGAAAGAAGGCTTCGAAGGATCTTCGGCTTCGGGGTTTTCCTCGTTGCACTTGTGACATATCTACTCACGGTTCAGCCGAGCGTCAGCTTCTGGGATTGCGGCGAGTTTATTGCTACTGCTTACACGTTGGCTGTTCCTCACCCGCCAGGTGCCCCTTTTTTCCTTATACTGGGCCGCTTCGTCGCGATGATTCTTCCATTCATTTCTGATCTCGCCCTTCTCATCAATCTCATCTCGGTCGTTTCGAGTGCTTTCACTGTCCTGTTCTCGTTCTTGATCGGCGTTCGCCTGATCGAGAGGTGGCGCGGGGTGGCAAAGAGCTGGACCGATGTCTTGGTGGTGTTCGGGTCTTCGACGATCGGAGCGCTGGTGCTCACGTTCAGTGACACTTTCTGGTTCAATGCGGTCGAGGCGGAAGTCTATGCAATGAGCATGCTCTTCGTCTCCGGAGTCGTTTTACTCGGGATGATCTGGTATGAAAAAGCTGAAGTTGAGGGGAGCGAGAAGTACTTAGTTCTCGCCGCTTATCTGATGGGCCTTTCGATTGGCGTACACCAGTTGAGCTTGCTAGCATACTTCTCGATCGCAATGTTCGTATTCTTTAAGTACTATGAGTTCCAGTGGAAACGCTTCTTTACCTTCGGGGTGGTTTCGGTCCTCAGTTTCTTTGTCATCTGGCCGGGGATTGTAAACTGGATTCCCGATGCTCTTGATGGGTCCTTCAGGGGAGGTCCGATTGATATCCGAGACAGCGACCTCCTGAGGATTTCTCCCTTGCTGGTGATTGGCGGACTGCTTTATGGGGTCTACCATTCCGCGAAGCACAAAAAGAAGATCCTCAATCTGGCGACGCTCTCGCTCCTGCTAATGATTGTGGGGTACTCCACGTACATGCAGGTGCTCATTCGAGCTTCCGCGAAGCCGCCCATCAATGAGAATAACCCGGACGAGATGTCTCGATTTGTGGCGTACATGAACCGAGAGCAATATGGCCAAGCTCCGCCCATTACACAACGGCGATGGAGCACCGAACCTCAGCACCAGGCTTCTTATCAGAAATATACAAGCGATTCAGACTATTTCTGGCGGTATCAGTTAGGCCATATGTACTTCCGGTACCTTGCATGGAATTTCATCGGCCGCGCGGGGGATATTCAGGATGCGCCTGCCACCCTCCTGAGTCACCAGAGCGCTTGGTCGGAGAGTCGAGGTTTTCCGAACCGATATTTTGCCTTACCTTTTCTCCTGGGTTTGATTGGCCTGTATTACCAATTCAAGAAAGATTGGAAATTTGCACTTTCCTTCCTTGCACTGTTTCTCGTGACCGGTGTGGTTCTTGTTATTTACTTTAACATGGCTGAGCCGCAGCCTCGTGAACGTGATTACTTCTTCGTCGGTTCATTCTTTGTATTTACCCTCTGGGTTGGCATAGGAGCGGTGGGGATACTCGACTCTCTTGGCAACTGTGTGAAGGAGGACCGCCATCGAAAAGTTGCACTTGGAGTGGGCGCTGGTTTCATCGCCTTTGTCGTGCCTGTGAACATGGCTGTGCAAAACTACTTCGATCATAGCCGAAACGGAAATTATATCCCATGGGATTACTCTTACAATATTCTCCAGAGTTGTGAGAAGGACGCCATCCTCTTCACGAACGGGGATAACGACACATTCCCTCTTTGGTATTTACAGGAAGTTGAGGGAGTACGCACAGACATTCGGGTCGTGAACCTGAGCCTCGTAAATACGGACTGGTACATTCTACAACTTAAGAATGAGGAACCTCATGGAGCAAAAAAAGTCGCGATGAACTTGACAGATGATCAGATTAGGAACCTCAGTCTTGCGGCTTGGAGCGAGAAGGATATCGATCTGGTCGTACCGAAAGAAGTATTTGCTCAATTCGGCGTATCGGACACCTTGATAACGAATAAAGGGAAGATCACCTTCCGGATGCCGCCCACCCTCCAGGCGTATGACCGGCAGGGCCGACAGGTAACTGCGATAAGAATTCAAGATATCATGGTTAGGGAAATTGTTCTGGCGACGAAGTGGGAGCGGCCGGTGTACTTTGCCGTCACCGTTGCCCCAGAAGCGATGATTGGACTGGATAACTACCTGCGGATGGAGGGTCTGGCGATGAGGCTCACTCCGGTACGCGGGAACAGCATCTACGATATTCGCCAGGCGTCCGAGGAACATCTCCGCGAGAGTCTCTTCAACGAACCGGAAGGATTTTATCGTGAGCCACACCGAGGATTTAGATTCCGAGGCCTTGCGAACCCAAAAATCTACTTCAACGAAAACGATCGTCGGATGATGGGAAACTACCGGAATGCATTCATCCGGCTGTCGTTGTACTATGCGAA
>JBBIJH010000026.1:4968-22287 GCA_037446075.1 Ignavibacteriales bacterium | reverse complement strand
CACGAACGGTCTTGTACCAGAGTTCGAATTCCAGCAGAGTCCCATTGCTCTCTCACAACCGGTGCGACCCTGGGCGTACTTTGACAAGATTGGTCGGAAAGCAGCGATCCTTGGCTACGAGAACGGGACGTTCGAAGCTTGGCTCTTTCCCCTGAAGGTTCTCAGAAAATTTGAGCTTTCCTTTCTGCTCACAACGTCGACAACCCCGATCAAAGCCGCAAACATCGTGAAGGCAATCGACGTGCGACCCGAAGTGACGACCGTGAGCTACATCCATGAATCATTCACCGTGAGAGAAACTTTCGTCGCTCCCCTGAACGAATCCGGCCTTCTGATTCTCCTCGACGTTCACACGATTGTTCCAATCTCGATCATCGTCAGTTTTCTTCCAGTGCTCCAACCGATGTGGCCTGCGGGCCTCGGCGGACAGTACAGCTACTGGGATGATAGAGCGAAGGCGTATGTCATTTCGGAGAGTTCGGGCAAGAACACTGCCGTTGTTGGCTCTCCGCTCGGTGTCGGTCTCTCGTATACTCCAGCTCATATGCTTTCCGACGAGCCAAACCAATTCAAGATCGACATCCAGCCTCGGCAGACGGATGGATTCTTCATCCCGATCGTCATCGCTGGGGGTAAGATCAGGGCTAGTGAGTCAAAGAAGATCTTTGAAGAACTCTTGAAGAATCCAGAGAAATACTATCGAGAGAGCCGCGTTCACTTTGATTCTCTACGAGCCCGGACGCTCCAATTGATCACTCCCGATGAGCGGCTGAACCGGGCCTTCGAGTGGAGCAAAGTCGCCTACGATAACCTTCTTGTCACGAATCCGACTCTCGGGACGGGTCTCGTGGCGGGTTTTGGGCCTTCGGGGACGAGCGGGCGCCCGGGCTTTGGATGGTACTTCGGTGGAGATGCCTTTATCAATTCTTACTCTCTCAACTCGTATCAGGCGTTCGAAACCGTTAGAGATGCACTCGCCTTCACACAAAAATGGCAGCGGCCCGACGGGAAGATGGCACACGAACTTTCTCAGGCCGAGGGCTACATCGATTGGTTCAAAGACTATCACTTCGGCTACATTCATGCAGACACCACGCCGTATTATATTGCGGCGATGGGGGACTATCTTCGGAACAGCGCAGATACCGCCTTTGTCCGACAGAGCTGGGAATCCATCAGGAAAGCCTTCCAGTGGTGCTTGACCACCGACGAGGATGGCGATGGCCTCATGGATAATTCGAAAGCAGGACTGGGCGCTCTTGAGTTCGGACCCCTCACGGGAATTCAGACGGACATCTACTTGGGCGCAGTCTGGGTTGAAGCACTCCGATCAATGGAGGTGCTGGCGAGTGTCATGCGAGACGATTCACTTGCTCAGGCAAGTAGCGCGCTATACTCAAAGGCCAAAGCCAGCATGAATCAGAAATTCTGGGATGAGCAATCACAGTTATTCATCTATGGCTGGACGAAAGATGGGAAGAAAGTGGCGGAGATTACGCCGTGGCCGGCCGTTGGAATGTTTTTCCGCTCGCTTGATGGAGAAAGAGCGAAAAAGATGCTGGAGAAATTGCACGCGTCATCAATGCGAACAGATTGGGGCGTGCGCTTACTCTCCAACCAGAGCAAGCTGTACGAGCCATTGAATTACAACTATGGAACTGTCTGGCCGTTCATCAACGGCTTTGTTGGAGCTGCCGAATATTTTTCGCACAATGGTTGGAATGGATTTGAGATTCTGGAAGCAGCCACCCGCCGCACCTTCGAAATCGGCCTCGGAGTGTGCCCAGAACTTTATTCTGGAGACGCCAACGTTCCTCCTGCCGAGGCCGTGCCACATCAGGGATTCTCGACCTTTGGATTTGTGATCCCCTTCCTGCGTGGTCTTCTGGGCCTCGAAATCGATGCCCCTGAACAACGGATTCTCTTCGCCCCCCATTTACCCCCTCGCTGGCCCCACCTTGAGGTGCGCAATATAAAGGTATCAGGAACTGTTTACGACCTTCGATTAAGTCGTGAAAAGGGAAAGATCGAGCTGAAGTTTAAGGGAGTTGGTCCTGCACCATGCGAGCTTGTCTTTTCTCCGGCGCTTTCATACGGCAGCGTTGTCAGGAAAGTGTTAGTGAATGGCGCCGAGCAATCGATCCATGTTCTGGAGAACGAGAAGGATCTTCACGTTCCGATTAGCATCTCGATGAGCGGCAGCGGAGAAATTGTCATTGAGTACGAGGATGGGGTCGATCTCCAGCCCGGCGAGCAGGATATCAGACTCGGCGACCGGTCCAGCGGCCTTCGGCTCATTAGCAAGAAGGGAGAAAAAGGTGTTATCGCACTTGAAGTGGAGGGATTGAGTGGAAAGACCTACTCGCTTGAGGTGCAGAATTCCGAGAGGGTAGCCGCAGTGGCTGGAGCAACGCTGAAGAACACTGAGCTTCTCATCGACTTTCTACCCACGGGACAGAAGGGCTATGTGAAGAAGCTCATCACCCTCCAGATCAAATAGATTCTCTAGATCTTCCCTCATGCCAAAACTCGGTCCTCTGAAGCTGCTTTCCCGTTCTGACAAGTGGTATCTTGGCAGTGGTGGTCCGCTCCTGTGGACTCCCTCTTTTCCTCTCTGGCTTGACCGACCTGGGTTCTGGGACAGTGGCTGGTGGTGTGAGTATGACTTCGGGCCGTTATTTGCCATCACTCTCTTAGATGAACGAGGCACGGAAATCCCTCTGGAAGCAATAAGCCGAAAATGGAACCCAGCGTTTCTTGAACAGAGATATGTTGGAACGGTACCGGAGAGGCGATTTAGGATTCAAGTAACAGAGAGAAAGATGGCCGTGGGAGGCGAAATCCTTGCCTCCGAGATTAGCGTGAAAAACCTTTCATCCAAGAAGGCCACCCTTAATCTCGTCGCATGGACCGCTGTGAAGAGATCTAGGAGAGAGAAATCTGATCTCCATGATCTGAAATCTGGAGACGGATCAATAGAGTTCATAAGAGAACTAAAGAGCCGCACGCGCCCACCAGTTTCGCTACATTGCAAATTTGCAATGGAGGGTTCACAATCGCACTTGATTCTACACACGGAAGATTCCCCGATGCAACCCCGCTGGGAACTCACGCCCTTCGGTGACAGATTCATCGACGGTAGATTTTCTGGCAATCCCGAATCGATCGGTGAGCGAGAGGGATTTGTCTACATGGCTCTGCAGTTAGCTCTTCGTTTGAAAGCCGATGAAGAAGCCACGCTCTGCGCCACATTCTCAGTTCAAAAGGCAGTAGAAGAAGGTTCGGGGAGTGCTCCCCCGATATCTGAAATCCGGCATCCCATTTCCCTAATCACTCGGACCCGATCGACCTGGGAAGATTTTTTCTCTTCCGTTCCCCACTTCGACTGTTCTGATGTTTATCTGACTCGTTATTACTGGTATCGCTGGTTTGGTTTGAAGTTTTTCAGTATGGAAGGCGGTGAAGGGTTCTGCAGGCATCCGTTCATCTGTGAAGGTCCTGGATACTTCCGTGCCGCTATCAGCTACTCCGCTCAGTGTCACATGCGGGAGACCCGATGGATGAAAACACCGAAATATGCACAAGGGAGCCTCCGGAATTTCATCGATCATCAGAAGCCGGACGGGAGTTTTTGGGGCTATATCGGCGCTAGCTGTTATTACGAGGGGAGTTTCTATCATGCAAACTGGGGGAAAGCCCTGCTCGAGGTTGACAGGGTTCATCCCGATGAGAAGTATCTCTCGGTGGTCTATGAGGGTTTGAAGCGCTACGCAGAGTATTTTGATCGCGAGCGCGACCGGGAGCGTAGCGGACTCTACGACGTTGTCAACCACTTTGAGACCGGACAGGAGTACATGCGTCGGTACCTGGCAATCGATCCGAAGGCGGATGCGGAGAACTGGGGGAATGTGTTTCGTATGAAAGGCGTTGATGCGACCGTCTATCTCTACGAGTTAAAGACAGCGCTCGCGGAAATCGCAGAACGATTGGGAAAGGGTCGCAATGATCAGCAGAGATGGCGTGACGGAGCAGAGAAAACGAAGGAAGCCGTGTTAAGGAAAATGTGGGATCCGGAAGTGGGGATGTTCTTCGATGTGAATCCACTGACACTGAAGCGAACTGGCGTGAAAGCCGCCATCTGCTTCTATCCGTACATGACCGATATTGTCGACGAGTCGCACCTTACGGGATTGAAGCGACACCTGCTGAACCCCACAGAATTCTGGACGCCGTATCCCGTGCCTTCAACGAGTGTGGACGATCCGATGTTCAGCGCAGAGGGAGTTTGGAAAGGCCGGAGAATGAACTGTCCCTGGAATGGGCGCGTCTGGCCGATGACGAACTCGCACGTTGCGGAAGCGCTGGCCCAGTCTGCAATTCGATTTCGTGACCAGGAGTTAAGAGAGAAAGCGGCCGAGTTCCTCACTACCTTCATCAAGATGATGTTCTACGACGGCGACCCCGAGAGGCCGAATTGCTTCGAGCATTACCATCCCTACAACGGAACACCTTCCACTTATCGCGGCATCGATGACTATCAGCATTCGTGGGTTGTTGATTTGATCATCAAGTATGTGGCTGGATTGAGGCCGCAAAAGGATTCCGTGATTGTGGACCCGTTTCCTTTCAAGCTGAGAGAGTTTGTGCTTGACAATGTGGTGGTGAGAGGTTTACGGTTCAGAGTTCAAGGAAGGGGAAAAAGATTCTTGGTCTTTGTCGATGGGAAGAAGGTTAGTGAAAATGCCATCGGTGAGCCGTTCACGCTAAAGGTATAACCAAACCGGGAGAGAAGTATGCTGAACACAGATACACCCGTTATCCAGACCCACGGATTAACGAAGCGTTACGGTGATCTCGTCGCAGTCTCTGATTTGAATCTTGCCGTTCAGCGTGGAGATATTTTTGGCTTTCTCGGTCCGAATGGATCCGGGAAGACGACAACTATTGGTCTCATGCTCGGACTTCTCCAGCCGAACGAGGGAAGAGTTGAAATCCTTGGCAAGGATGTTCGGAAAGACAGAGCAGTCCTGAAGAGGGTTGGGGCAATGGCAGAGACTGCAGCGTTTTATCCGTATCTGTCGGGATACGACAACCTCCGCGTCCTTGCCTTGATGAGTGACGTGTCCGCATCGAGAATCTGGGAGGTGCTGGAACTGGTGGGACTAAAGGATCGTGCGAAAACTCGGTTCCGCACTTACTCCCTCGGCATGCGGCAGAGACTCGGTGTTGCGGCAGCGCTCCTTTCGGATCCTGAAATCCTGCTCCTCGATGAGCCGACCATCGGACTTGACCCTGCGGGGATGAAAGAGGTTCGCGATCTGGTCGCCGAGCTTGGCCGACAAGGAAAAACGATCTTCTTCTGCAGTCATCTCCTCTATGAGGTCGAGCAAATCTGCTCGAAGGTTGCTATCATCCGGAAAGGCAAGGTCCTTGCGGAAGGAGAAATCAGCGACCTCCTCCATCCGAGTCGATATGTCGAGATTGTTGTTGCCGATCCTCAGAGAGTCGTCGATATCTTGAAGACTGTGGAATGGATTCAGAACATCCAGACCAGCGAAAAGGCAGTTAACTTTCAACTCACGGACCGAGATCCTTCAGATGTTGTTCAGCTGCTTGCTGGTTACGGTGTTTACCCCTCCGCGGTCATTCCAAAGTCATCTACACTTGAAGACTTCTTTCTCGAAGTAACAGAGGAGGCAGATCGATGATCAAGCTTGTTCAAGCGGAGTTTATCAAGATCTTCAAGCGGCTGAACGTGTGGGTCTTGCTTTTTCTCCTGCTGTTTTTCCTGAACATTCCCACGCTCATTGCAATCTTCGGGAAATTTCAGAACCCCGGGAATTATTATCTCCCTCAGATTTTCACGACGCAACTCTCCCAATCAGCAACCACGTCCAGCTTGATGGCAATACTCGTTGTCATTCTTTGCGTGTCATCCATCGGCGGCGAGTACGGCTGGGGAACCCTCAGGACGGTACTCGTCCGCGGCACTCCGCGCCGTGAGTTCCTCGCAGCGAAGTTCGTTGCTACACTATGTGTGCTTGTTCTCTGGTACGTCGCACTTCTCCTGGTTTCTCTTCCTCTTGGCTGGGTTGTGATGCTAAAGGTGAAGCAAGAGATTTCTTGGAGCTTTCTCAGTATTTCGGGTCTAACGACCCTTCTGGAACGAACCGCTCGGGCATACTTCACGGTCGTTCCTGCGGTCGTTCTGGGATTTTTCTGGACTGCGCTCGGACGCTCGCTCGGCGTTGGCATGGGCGCGGCGATGGTCCATATTGTCGTTGCCGATCCGTTGATGTTTGGACTCCTGCGAGGCCTTGGTGGAATCTGGGCCGAGATTCCCCGCTACACGATGGTGGGACTTGGACGGTCGGTGGTCACCTTTGGAGCCAATCCCGTACTTGAGCGGCTCTTAGACCCGTGGGTTGCGGCGATGTTGTTACTGGGATATATCGTAATCTTTGGATTCCTTGCATTCAGGATTTTCCAGAAGAGTGACATTCGATTCACGGCCGCGTGACGGAAAAGAATCTTAACTCCACCAACACCTACGTTGGTTCAGCAGAGCCGCCTTCCAAGTTGCTGCGGAGGCTGAGCACGTTCGACCTCACGATGATCGTTATCGGGTCAGTCATCGGTTCGGGGATTTTCATCACGCCCTCCTCGATTGCCCAGTGCCTTCCGTCGGCGGGGCTTATCCTTTTCGTCTGGCTGCTTGGCGGACTCCTCGCGCTTTCAGGATCACTCGCTTATGCAGAACTGGGAGCGATGATGCCAAGAGCAGGGGGAGTATACGTCTTCCTCTCTGAAGCATATGGAAGACTCTTCGGTTTTCTCTACGGCTGGGCAAATTTTCTTGTTGTCACAACAGGGGCAATCGCCGCGCTCGCGATTGTTTACAGCACATACTTTGGTTATTTTGTCCCAATGTCCGAGGCGGGAATGAAAGGCGTTGCCATCGGAGGAGTTGTGATTTTCACGATCATCAATTATTTTGGAGTGAAGGCAGGTGGGATTTTCTCCAACATATTCACACTCCTAAAACTTTTTGGTATCTGCGGACTGATTGCACTTGGTTTTCTGCTGGGGAGCGGTCAAGGAATTCATTTCACGCCACTGCTTCCTCCGGTAGGGATGGGCCTCGGAAGCGCCCTTGCGATGGGCATGGTTGGCGTCCTCTGGTCCTTCGGTGGATGGCAGCACGCAACTTTCACCGCTGGCGAAGCAGCTACCCCAAGAAGGAGTTTACCCATCTCCATCATCGGAGGCATGATCGCTGTCACCACCATCTATCTTTTTTCAAATCTTGTGTATCTGTATCTGTTGCCAGTGGACAGCATCATTTCATCGACCCGGGTAGCGGCAACAGCAGCAGAGCAGTTCCTCGGTCCGACGGGAGGAGCACTCATCTCGCTTACAATCTTCATCTCGACTTTCGGTACATCGGGAATTTATACGCTGACGGCACCGCGGATCTACTATGCAATGGCGGAGGAGGGAGTATTTTTCAAGCGAGCAGGATACGTTCACCCCAAGTATCACACCCCCGTCTTCTCAATTCTATTTCAGTCAGCATGGGCGATAGTGCTGATTCTCTCAGGCAATTTCTTGCAGCTCATCACCTACGTTGCTTTTACGGACTGGATCTTCTTTGCACTCACGGCAGCGACTGTGATTATCTTCCGGCGAAAATTTCCCGAGATGGAGCGTCCCTACCGAACGTGGGGGTATCCAATTACCCCAGTTTTCTTTCTTCTTGTGTCAACATGGTTTGTGATTAACACCCTCTTCAACTCACCGACTCAGGCACTGGCCGGGATTGGTTTCCTTGTATTGGGAGTGCCAGTGTATTATGTTTGGGGGCGCAAACGGCAAGCCTCGAAACCGCCTGTTCTGTAAGTGCTTCATCAATGCGGAGATAGCAGGAGTCTTTTTTCACGTTGAGAGCTTGTCACCGATCTCCGGACCCAGGGGTGCAAGGCCTCCGCATTTTTCCTTGACTCTTGGAATAGGCGAGTGTATATTTGACCATAAAATTGGGTTGATGAGATACCTCGTCAATACGAGGCGAGGAAGGAGGTAACGATCGACATGCCGTTCAAGAAATTCTCACGTGCGATTCTAGTCCTCGTTGCAATCTCGGCCCTTGGATTGGGCTTTGTAGGGGCTGGATGCACGAAGGAATCCCAGGACGTCGTCACACCGTCGGCGACACAACAGACGGGCGTGCTCTCCAAAGCTGCTCAATTGCAGGCTGTGATGGCAATCCAGAATAAGCACACGGACCGCTTGCTTGCAGTCGATGGGGTAGTTGGAACAGCCACAGGCTTTCGAGAAGATGGCAGACCTGTAGTAAAGATATTCACTAAAGAAGGCGGAGCTCGAGGAATTCTTCCAGCGGAGATAGAAGGCGTTTCTGTCGTTGTTGAAGCGACTGGAGAGTTTTATGCCCTCCAGGACGACATTGGAACAGGCAAAGGAAAGTCGAGCGGTTCTTCATCCAACACGTCGGCCTATGCAAGGCCGGTCCCAATCGGGGTCTCAACAGGCAACGAGGGCGAGTGCTCGGCAGGAACGATTGGCTGCAGAGTGAAGAACGGTTCCAATGTCTATGCGCTAAGCAATAACCACGTGTATGCACTTGAGAATAGCGCGCCGATCGGCAGCGATGTGGTGCAACCAGGCCTGTACGATACGAGATGTGTGTTTAGCTCCGCGAACGTTATCGGAACGCTTTCAGCATTTGAGTCGATCGTTTTTTCAAATTCAGCAAATAATGTTATCGATGCCGCGATTGCTCTTTCATCTACGGAGAACCTTGGAAGCTCAACCCCCGCCGATGGATATGGCACCCCGAAGTCCGCAACTGTCCCCGCTTCCGTTGGCTTGAAAGTGCAGAAGTACGGGCGGACAACTTCTCTAACGAAAGGCGTTGTGAGTGGCGTTAATGCTACGATTCTAATTAATTATGGATCCTCCGGGACAGCTCGTTTCGTCCGCCAGATTATCGTCTCTGCAAAGAAAGCTTCGTTCATCAAACCGGGCGACTCGGGTTCCCTTCTTGTGACTGATCCCGGGGCGAATCCCGTTGGATTGTTGTTTGCAGGCGACGCCAGCGGCAAGACTGCGATCGCGAATCCCATCGATTCTGTGCTCTCAAGGTTTGGTGTGACAATCGACGGGATCTAAGCGGGACGGTACTAGGATTTTCCGGAAAAGGGCTCGAGCGGGAAGTCGATGCCCTTTTCTTCTTTTGGAGAGGCGATGGAATCAACAATCAAACCGCTTGGGTTGCTTCTTCTGTCTGGTGGGATTCTACTCGCTGGACTTCTAGGAGACATTTGCTGCAATCGAGAAAGCGACAGACCGATGGGACAAAAAACAATTGAGACAGTTTTGAACAACCACACGGACCATCTGATGTCAATCCCAGGAGTAATCGGGACAGCCATTGGAGAATCCGAGGGGAAGCCCTGCATCAAAGTCTTCGTAGTGAAGAAGACCGAAGAGCTTCAGAGGAAGATCCCGAAGGAGCTAGAAGGCTACAAAGTTGTGATCGACGAAACGGGAGAATTCCGCCCTTTGGAACCAAAGTGACGGCGGGATTCATTCATCCTGGATCACAGATCTTGCATCCTGCACCCGAAGTCTCCCATCCCATATCCGACATCTCATCATCCTGCATTACCTTCTTTTTATCTCCAGGATCCCCACTGGTGGCGTCAGCCTCTGTCCCGCTGCTGGCGACCTCTGAATCTTCTTCACTATATCCATCCCTTCCACGACTTTCCCGAAGGCAGCGAATCCCTGTCCATCCGGATTCCTCTTTCCACCGTAATCCAGGGATGGTTGATCACCGATGCAGATGAAGAAATCGGATGTGGCGGAGTTGGGGGTGTCTCTCGCCATCGAGATCGTGCCGTTTAAATGACGCAGACCGGTCTTGGTCGTTCTCTCCAGCGTGATCGGAGGGAAGCTTTTCTTCTTGAGGGAATCCGCGTTCGCTCCGGCTTGAATGACTTCGATGAGAATTTTCCTGTCGGGCTGATTATCAAGCTTCACTGTTCGGTGGAAAACCCCTCCGTTGTAGAAGCCGCCATCGACATATCTCAGGAAGTTCTGGACCGTGACCGGAGCTTTCTTGGCGTAAAGTTCGATGTCGATGTTCCCGAACTCCGTAATGATTCTTACAGCGACGGTGTCTTTTTCATCGCGGATACTGATGCCGTGCTGGCTCGGCTTCAGGTGGAGAAGGAACGCCAGGGGAAGTAAGATCAGTAGGCACATACGGGGAGATCTGAAAGGTGGAAGGATGGAAGTAGAATCAGGAGAACTACGACCGAATGGCTGGCTCTGCGTCAAAGTACCATCTCCAAGCCGAAAAAATTGAAGGACAGAGCAATCCAAGCGCTCCCGTTCTATCGTTTGCTCAACCACAGCTCTGGATCCTGCTTCTCTCGTTCCTTCCAGAGTTCGAAATGCAACACGGGTCCAGAGAGAGATTCTCCACTCTTGCCGATGAGATCTCCTTCTCCAACCTTCTGTCCTTGGACGACCAGAATCTCGGAGAGATGGGTGTAAACCGTGCGGTAGCCGTAGTTGTGATTAATGATGACGAGATTTCCATAGGAAGGAAGCCACGAGATGATCGCTACCTCGCCAGCCGCTACACTCCGGACATTGCTGCCCGGGGGTACGGAGATATCGATTCCGGTGTTGTGTGTAACGGTTTTCAAAACGGGGTGGATTTGATTTCCGTATCGCGCCGCAATTGTCCCCCCATCGACAGGCCAAGGAAGTCTGCCACGGCGGGTCGCAATCCCAAAACCAGCGGAGGAAACCTCGGGAAGTCTTCGATCCTCCTTTTTTGCTGCCTCGGCATCATGCGCTTTTCTGATTCTTTCCCTTTCGATCAAATCTGCCATCATTTTCTCAAGCTGCGTTACTGCCGACGACTTCCTTTGCAGTTCCTTCCGGTAGCTATCCATGTTCCGTCGGATAGAAGCAAGAAGCTTCTGCTGTTCAGCCGTCTTGTTCTTGATCCGCCGTTCCTCTGCTGCCTTCTGCGTTATCAGCTTTTCCTGAGCGAGAAGTTTCGCCTGTAGCGTCTTTGACTGGCGTTCGAGTTGCGACTTACTTCGCGAGATGGAGCTGATCTCGTTCTTCCTTTGATCAGTGAACCGTCGGAGGTATTCCGCTCGAATGGCAAGTTGGTTTAAGGATTTTGAGGTGAGGAGGAGCTCCAAGTCCTGAAGTCGACTGTACTTGTACACCGACGCAACGTAAGCTGCATACTCATCCCTGAGGCTGCCGAGCTGGTTCTCCGAAGAACGGATCCCTCTTCGCAATTCATCGATGTCTTTCTGAAGCTGCGTGCTTTGTTCTTTTAATGTCCGGAGCAACCTTCGGATCAGCAGGCCCTGACGGTCATAATAATCAAGGGTCTCAAGGGCGCTCTTTTCTCGCTGTTCGCTTTTCCTAATCTTGCTCTCATACTGATCGATCTCCCGTTGAAGCTTCCGGAGTTCTTTCTCCCTTGCTTGTATGTCGCGCGAACCCGCTTGGGAATAGCCCAATGGTGGATGAATCAGTTCGAACATGGTGCCAAGAAGGGCCAGTGCGAGGGCCTTCATTTTAACTCACCAATAGATCCGCCTGGCGTTTTCAGGAATCGAGATGAAGAGGTCAAGTCTAGGTTTGTTGATAGTGATCTCATCGTAGTGAAGCGAGAGGCCCTGCTTGCGAGTCAGCACGCGGATGGAATGGGGAAGCATTGTGTTCTCTATCCGGCTGAATTTGGCAAAGCGTGTCAGTAGTATAGGCTCGTCGTCTCCGAAGACCTCATAGCGGGTGACGACAGACCTCTCGGCGTCGACTCGGTAGCGTTCTGTGGATGACGCGTTGTGAAAGTAAAGAACCAAGTCTCCTCCATCGACTGCAATGGAGTCTGGTGGAACGACTTGGCGGGTCAACGATGTAGTTCCAGAAATCAAATCCATCACATCCGAGAAGCTTAAGTCCACTCTGAGAAGGTTACGGATGTTCTTCTTGGTAGTTGCCCCTGTGACGACTCGGTTCGAGTAGCTGTCGTAGTAGATGAAGCGCTCCTCCGTCAATAACATAGAGCCGATATCTAATCCAAAGGGGCCTTCGATTTTGATCAAGAGTGAATCCGGCCGTTTCAGCGAAACACTAATGCTGCCAGTTCCTGAGAACTCCGCGCTTTCAATGGAGATCGCGCCGCTGGCTTGAAGGGTCGAGACCACACCCTGATTCAGACGCACTCGCTGGAGGATTTCCTCTGGAGTGGTTCGAGATAGATCGAGAACCTTTACCGAAGAGCAAGCGATTTCAAGGGCGGCCAAGAAAGGGAGGCTGATGAGGGCAACGTGTGGCTCTCTCATTCCAACGTCCCTCGATTGATTTTCTCTTTCAGCATCTCGTTCTGAGAATTCATCTGCAGTGCACGCTTCCAATATTCTATGGCTTTATCTTTCTCATTGAGTCTAAAGTACACGTCGCCCAGATGCTCGTTCAGGATTGCCCCGTTCTCACCGGTGGCGTCCCGGAGTTCCACGGCCTTTTCAATGTATTTCTTTGCTTCTTTGTATTCGCCCAGTTTGAAATACACCCAGCCAATCGTGTCAAGGTACGAAGAATTATCAGCCTTCTTCTCCACAGCTTCTTTTGCCATCTGGAGAGCACGCTCCAGCTGGATTCCCCGTTCCGCAAGGCTGTAGCTATAGTTATTCAGGAGGACGTCGTTGTGCTGGTCCAGTTTCAATCCTTCTTCATAAATCCGATCCGAATCTTCATGCCGCTTCATAGAATCATAAGTGAGGGCCAAAGCTCCGAGCGCGTCGACGTTCCGAGGATTAAGCTCGACGGATTGTTCGAGTGCTTTCGCAGCGGAATCATGCTGTCCCCAGCGAAAATAAATCGTCCCGATGTAATACCAAGCGTCTGCATTCCGGGGGCTTAGTTCAATTACCTTCGTCAGGTTTCTAAGAGCAAGGGAGTCACTCCGGCTCGAAAAGGCCGCAAACGCAAGATACCAGTAGGGCCGCCAATCCGTGGGCCATCGGTCACGGATACCCTCGAAGACGCGCTTGGTATCGGGGAGAAGCGTGGAATCTTTCTGTGTATGCTGAAGCAGAGTTTCCCCAATGTGGAGCCTCGTATCGATCCCCACGGAATCCTGTCTCAAAGCGGAATGATAGTACTCAAGGGCTTTTCGCGGTTCGTTCTTGGCCAGATAAAGATCGCCGACGAGCACTTGTATATCGGGGTTTGAGCTATACAGATCGAGGAGTTCATCAAGTTGGGCGAGGGCGGAATCCACCTTCCCCGTGCGAAGATATAGTTCGACAAGACGTTTCTTCAACTCAAGATTGCTCGGGTCGATGGCAAGCATCTCGTGATAGGTACTCGCTGCGTCTTCATATCGCTGGAGCTTCTCGTAAAGCTGAGATATCTGATACAGAACCTCCCAATCAGGCTCTATTTTTGTCAAGAGTTTCTTGTACGTTGTGATCGCCTCAAGAGGTTTCCCTTGCGTTTGGTACAATTGGGCAAGCCCATACAGGGCCTCGACGTGAGAGGAATCGATTTCAAGAATTGATCGATACTGCTGAAGGCTAGAGTCGACTTCGTGCGCTGCAAGGTAGATCTGCGCTAGGTGTTGACGGTAGGTGATGTTCTTCGGATCGCGGCGAACAGCCTCCTTACCGTTCTCGGCAGCAAGAAAGTGCTTGCCAAGCAAGCCATAGTCTTTTGACAGCGCATAGTAGATCGCAGCGTCATCATCAAACCGAAGGGCGTCTTGATACTCGAGAACTGCCTTGGCATAATCCCCCTTGAGGTCGAGAAGACATCCGTCAATGAAGTGGCTGAGAGCACGCTGTGGTTCCTTCGTAGCGAGTGTCCTGGGCTGCTCGCTCACCTTCGGCAGCTCGGCAGCACGCGGAACTTCCTTCGTGCTGGCACACCCAGCGAGCGACAGGAGCAGAAGAGCCACGATCATCGCTGGTGTGCTGAAATTGTTGTTCGTTTCCTTTTTCAAGATATCAAGCCTTTTATGATTTACTCTGTGCGGAAAAATATATCAAAATCGGATGTTAATAACAAGAACCCATCCCGATACGGTTGAATCCCTTCTAATGGGGTGTTCACGTTCGTGTCAACATCAGCCTAGGTCCAACCGTCTTTCGGCAGACCTCTGGGACTGGGCACATCGGTTCAAGGCTGTGCACAGCTGCTGCTCGTCTCGGGATAAGCAAAGGAGATCTGAATTCTTTGTGCAGAATCGACAGCAGGTGCGAGGAGGGCGATGCGTGTGGTCGGAAAACGGTTAGGACGTGCCGATGGCAGTCCCGAACTGCCCAAGCCAAGCGGGATCCCAAGAGGCGGGACTTTGGCATCAAAGGAAGCACAGAGAGAAAGAAAGAGGAAAAATAGAATTTCCGAAGAGTTGAGAACTGAGTGGAGGTTGGAATATTAGGTCATTCCTGTGCCCCCACTTTTCCGGATGGCTTCCTCAGGGACTGGAGCTGCTTGCCAATGTTGGGCTGACGGCGGCGGCTCTAAGGATTCATTTTTTTTCTTTGTGATTCTTTCTCCTGCCCTCAGAGTCCAAAAAGCAAAGTTACAGTAACGAGGGTACAACTGATTGAGCGCGCAGTGGAAATAAAATGCTTGTCGTCGCCAGGCAGGAAAGCGGGGTCCTTCTCATCATTCAATGCAAGGTACGAATCAAGCCGCTGGTCCTGCAAAGGATTGACATCGACCCATGTTCGCCCCATGGGGTTCATCAGATTGTACTGCAGACCCACATCGAGCGAAAGAGATGGATTAAGTCGGAAAATCGCACCCGCTCCAATGCCAAAACCCACCCTGGATGCTGACTGAACAGAGTATGTCGCGCTTGGGACCTTCGAGACGCCTTGGAAGGCTGGCTCACCATTGAATGTGTTAACGCCGGCGTTTGCTCCTACATACGGCGTGATCGGAAACGCTGGTAACCGGAGCTGAAGTTCAGGCCCAGCTTTCAAGGAAACCACCTTCTGTGATACCTCGACATTTCCCTGGCCAGGCTCAGAATAGCCATGGCTGCTGAGGATGCTATAGTCTATCTCCGCGACCAGTGTGAGCCCAATAAGGCCTAACCTGAGCTTGCCATGGAGATTGGCACCATCGGAAAACCCGTACTTCGTTCCCCGATAGTATTCGATCGTTGAGCCGCCATAGTCTCCACCGGGACGGACGATTCCGAGTCCACCTCCCAGCTGAAGTGTGATCTGGCCTTTGAGCCAGAGCGGAAAGGCAAGGAGCACAAAATAAGCCATGAGGATAATTCCACCAAAGCGCGTTCTGTTTTTCATATGGGGGATCCGATGTTTCCCAGCGAAGGAATCGTCTACTCTCCCTTCAGTCGATGAATGCTCTCGTTGACTTTAGCCTTCTGCTTCGGGGGGAGGTTCTCCATCGCAAGGGCAAGGTACTCGTTCAACGCCGGTCCGCGCAGCTTTGTGCGTTCCAGCGCTTCGGCAATCATCATCCGGAACTCGAACCTGTCCTTTAGACCGGGGTAAACCTGCAGCAGCTCCTTTGCCCGGAGGATGCAGGTAGGATAGTAACCGTGGTCGTACAGGACTTTCGTTCCCCTGACCTCCATTTCTCTGTAGTCTTTCTGAATGTGCCCGTCAACAGTTCTTACTGGAATCTCTTTTCCGTGGACGATTGTGGTTCTCGGAATCGTCAGATCACCAGATCTCTCCTGCGTGGGAACTGCACGGACGTCCGCCATGGCGAGTTTCAGCAGGAGATCATGTTGAGACATATTCCTGAGGTCGCCTATGTCGAGGACGGTTAGCTCCGGAACAATGATCGGCCTTGCCTCCCTGGCAACAAGCGTAAGAGAGGATCCCTTCCTCACTTTGATTGTATTGTCTTCAGAGAGGGTATCTCCCAGTTTCAATTTGGTCCATTCTTCTGACACACCCTGCCTGACTTCCACCAAGCCTTTCACGTGCTTCACGACAACCTGGGCGGAAGATGTCAAACCGCACAGAGCAAAAAGCGTTAGGATTATCAGAAATCTTTTCATGTGTACCCCCCTTCCTTTCTGACAACGGTTATTGCACATCGACGATTCTTACCCATCCCTTTGCAAGGCCAAGGCCAAGCTCGACATCCTCGAGGTATTCTTTTGCACCAGTGGCCCAGGCTTCCTCAAAACCCTTTGTGATCTGAGTTGTCTCGATCGGAATCCAAACCGTCTCAGCTCCTGACTCGTTTCTTCGAATGACATATCTTTTCCGGTTAGTGCTGATGAGGTTGCCCTTGCTTGCCTCCAGCCCTGTGTCGAACATCATGTAAATATGTGCATCCCCCGGGTTCTCGGCGGGAACAACATCGATAAAGGCAGAGGAGATTCCCACGCTCGCAAGAATAGCGGCGAAGCAAACGGTCATGTCGTCGCAATCTCCGCCCCGAAGCTTCAGAGTTTCCCCTGGGTACTGCACCCAGTCCTTGCTCACCTTCGGATCATTCACGTAGGAGAGTCGCTGCGCAAACTCGTTGAACAGGATTTTCGCTTGCTCAAATGACTGCAGAGCCGCCTCCTTTGTGCCTAATTGATCCTTATGTTCTCGCAAGATGGACCGGGTGAACTGCAAGACGTCCGGATCAGTCGGAGTTACAAAATAGCGCAGCGTGATCGCCTCACCGCTCCAGTTATTTCGCCCGTAGATTCTGATACTCGCCCTAGACCTGTCATCGTATTCTTCAGCCGGCGAGGCGATCACATACACATCTCCATCCCTCAGCTGGGGTTGCGTCACGGTCTTGATGATCTCATTAAAGACGGCCATGAAAGGGATCTCCACTACCCCCCCTGGTTCGATGAGGTATTTTTTTGTTTCCGTCGGCCCATCCATAAAGGGCTTGAGATAAAATCCAGCTTTTGCTTCAATCGAGCGGTCGGAGACATTCCGGACCTTCACTTTTCCCAGGGGACGATAAGCAAAGATCTCATAAGAGGACGGGTAGATATCGCTGGTGATTTCGACGTAATCGATCCGCGCGAATGGCTCTCGAGTCCGGCCAAGGTTCACCTTCAGTGAGAACCTTACCTGATCGCTTGTGAAGGGATGGAATTCGACATCATGGAGAGTGTGGGCGAGAAATTCATTAAGAGACACCTTCCCCGCATGGGTCGACCGATTTGAGAAACGGAGATAAGCGACGTCAGCTAGGATCGCCTTGGAATGCCAGCCCACCCCGAAGGTCAGCGCGTTAAGGAAGGGAGAGAGCGTCTTG
>JBBIJH010000026.1:0-4958 GCA_037446075.1 Ignavibacteriales bacterium | reverse complement strand
TAGAACGCCCTGCCGTACGCTGAGATCCTTCCAGATTTTCCATTCATAGCCGATCGCTCCATCTCCAGTTGTAGAGATATCTCCGGCCACAAGGAGATTTCTCTCCACAGGGTGAGAGAATCCCGCGCGCAAAGCCTTCCTTGCGTCGAGAGTGTATCTTTTTAGATCCTCTGGAAATTCATTCTCCAAAACCTTAAAAAGGTTCTTCGTGACCAGCCCGATTCTCCAGCTCTGGTTTGCCTCCCACGTCAATCCCATATCGAGATTCCACGAGTTGGCGATTGAAGTGACCGTTCGCGAGCTGATGTACGTGAGACTATCGCGGACTGTGAAGAACCTTGTATCAACCACCTCCTCCTGACGGTATCGGGCAGCGACGCCGAACGCGACCTTCTCGTTGAACCGATAAGCATATCCCATGCTGTAGCGTTCCGCATACGTGAGCTTCTTGTCAATCTTCGCCTGGATGTTAGAGGCCGAGTCGATCACGGTGAAGAGGTTCGGGATTGTGAATTCACTCACCGCACCAGGTGTGTACCGCAGTCCCGCCGCGTGTGCTGGCAGGAATTGTCTACCCATCCCCGCATGATGAAATATGAATCCGTTGTTGCCGGATTCCTTCCGGAGCGATAGGTAGTTTGAAAAACTCACTTCCCAGTCTTTCATGTAGATCAACCCTGCTGGGTTCCAATCCAAAGAATTCAGGTCATTGGCAGAGGCGGTGTAAGCCCCCATTCCAATCCCCCTGGCAGAGCTCAGATGCTGGCTCAAGGCCAGGACAGGGAGGAGTAGAATGCCTATTCCGATCCTCGCGAATCTCATCGGAGTTCCCTGATCCTTTGCCCTTCTACGAACGAATCGGATTTACAGCACCGTTAATACAATATTGTGCACGGAGGAAGCGACTACCAAGATCTCCTCAGGGAATTCATTCAATTGGATTATCGACCTGTTCGAGTTGATGAAACTGAAGATGTACGTCTGTACCGTGTCGGTCGGTAGCAGGTTTAGCACTTTCGCCGGGATTGTGATCCCGTCACCATCTTCTTTCACAGTGATTTGGAAATAAGGCTGTAACTCTGAACCCTTCAGTCCGCTGATCACCACACGAAGTGCCTTTGTCTTCCCGTTCCATCGTACCCGCAAGTCTTCGTTCTTGGAAATAACCGAGCTCGACTTAGGAGTCGTCACTGTTACTTCCTCGGGGGTTTGAACGGGAACGTTGAAAGGACGGATGAGTGGTGGATTGCCGCCTACCTTCCATTCAAACCGGGAGTCATGCCGAAAGTTGAAATCCTTTGCATCCCGGCCATTGCGGTTGGCTAGGATGTACTCGACGCCCGCTGTTGTGTCGCGCCGACTGGGAAGAAGAAAATCCGGAATGCGAAGGAGCTTTTTGGATTTGACCATGTCTAATCCATCGATCTGGACTTTACCAACATCAAGGCCGAGGAAGCCGATTCTTCGACCTTGAATCTCTACGGCCTGATTTCGATCACTCAGACTGACTCTGGAATAGGAGACGAATTGCCTATCGCCTCCGATGTCATATTTGACTCCGCTGACGGTCATCACCCCGAAATACCTCGACTCCTCCGAATTCAAGATCCCAGTTGTGTCGATGACTGATTTGGATTGCATCGATTCAATCGCCGGCTGCAGGGAGATGACCACGATGTTGCCTGGATTCTGATCTGGCAGTACCTCAAGGGGCAGGTGCTCTTGGCATCCCATAAGGTTCAACAACAGAAGAGAGCCAAGACAGAATACGGAGGTGAAGGTAGCGCCCGATGTTCTCAGAACCGGGAGACACGAGTTGAGCAAGCTGCTATCGATCCTTGAACTACGCATACGTTTGGTTTCCGCTGGGCTTGGACTCCGAGAGCAATACTTAAGGAAAATTGACATGAAACTCAAGGTGGACAAAAGCGCAACCTCCAGCTACCCTCGATATGGCTGATCAAGGTCGAGCTGGAGGTCTCCCCATGTATCTAAATTTCCTGAGCTATCTTACGACGTACGGCACTCCCCAATAATTGTTCTTCAACGGGGCAGCGTCATCATAGATTGAATCATGCATAATTGCCTCCGCCACAGCATTGAATTTCCCATGATGATAGTGGCCGAGCACCGTTGCTTCAAAGGTACGGACGTAGGAAGAACCGTCTTGGGCCTCCGAGATCAGCTTGAATTGAGTCCGCAGACGATAGGCACCGCCTAGGGCGGCTCCGTGGCGCAGGACGACGACTTCTGTATCAGGGCTGGTGCTAACTAGGGTCAATCGGACGTGGATCCTCTGACCGGGGCGCCAATCTGGGACTGGGCGCGGATATCGGCCGATTTTCAAGAAATATTCGCTTGGGGATGTGACCACAATGGAATCGTCGTTCTGGAACTGCACGACTAATCGGTTGATCACGACGTCATCGTTCTCGGTTCCCCCCCGCAAGAGTGAAATCGCATCGAGCTTCCAAGCCTTCCAGGGTGGCAAGTTGGCCGATCCGACGCGGAGGAAGCGAGCCTTGCGAGTTGCTGTCTCAACGAATGGTTTGCGAACAAGAGTATCGAGGCCTGAGTGATTCAGCCTCCGCATGACAAGGAATTGTCCTGTGATGGTCTTTGTGATTGTGGCGATGACAACGGTATCATTCTCCTGTTCATAAGTGATGTCGCGCCTGACCTTCTCGATCTTCTTTCCGAACAGCACGGGTTGGCTCAGATCGTTGGCCTTTCCCTGTCCGAGACCGTAACTGGCCGGCAGTGCTTCGCCATCCTCCAGAGAGGGTTCTTCCGTCGTGAAGAATTCATCGTTGTTGATCACTGACTCAAAATACTCCTTTGCCTCGGAAAAAGAGGGCGTGATGATTTGATCGCTGGTCTCCGAGCAGCCGCCGATGAACAAAGTGCTGGTGCCAGCGAAGGCCACCAAGAATGCGAAGAATAGCTTCATTTTCGGACCTCCTTTCCTGTGAGCTGATAGATGAAAGTTGCGCCCACCAGAGCTTGCCTCTCTCCCCCAACTTGCTTTTAGGCTCACAACTGATGAGCGCAACTGAAAGCCTTCATGATTTGTCTGTAATTCACTCCGGGTCATATCTCTCATTGGGGATCTGTGGATTTGCTCGCAACGATTCGTTTCGGTAATACCAGCTTCTCCTCCCAGAATCTCAACCGAGCCAGAGTACGATGAGCATAACGACGACCAGGAGAAATTTCCAAAGTACCTTGAAGAGCACAATGCCCTTCGTGTATAGTGACAGCAGCTTGTTCATTTCGGTAGCCCCTTTCACAGTTAGACTTTAAGGTCATTTTAGTTGTAAGGTCATGGTTCCAATGTGCGTGTTCTGTCGCGCAACAACCACAACGCCTGTCAGGACTGAATCGCGATAGGTTGTGTCACCGGGAGAAAAATGGAGATTGTAAGATGCTGCACCGGGAAGGGGTATGATCTTAAAGTAACCACTCGTGGTATCGGCATATGCCGCCACTGTGTCGGATCCTACCATTGTCCAGATCCAGGCGTGGGCTGCAACTGGCAGGACCGTCCCCGAAATGCTTCCGGAAGTCTGCACAGGCTCTGCTCTGATGACCGGCCGGAGAATGTAAGTTCCAGGTCCGTCCTTGTGGATCGATCGGCTTGCATCGAAGTCGAGCATAAGTTCATACAGGGCATCCGGCTGAATTTCGAACTGGTGAACAAGCTTTATCCCCGTCTGCATTCCGCCGGGAATCTTCAGCTGGAATAACACTCCTCCGATGTCAACTGTGCTACCCTCTCCGATGATTAATCGGATTTGGGTGTACTTTCCGACCTCGAGAGTGCCATCTCCAAGGACTGCTGACGCTCCATTCGTGAGTGCGAGGAGGTTGTAAGTCCTCGTCGTTGAATCGATCGTTATCCAGCCTGATGTGGAGTCAGCTCCTGCCCTGTGAACTTCGACTCTTGTTACAACAATATTGACGGCGTCGAAGAGTGCCGGAGAATCCGTCAGATAAATTCTGATCCTCCCTTGATTTGCGGTCTCATTCTGAACAAGGATGCTGTCTTCTCTAGTACATCCAGCGAAGAGCAAGAGACCTAACATGAGCATCGTTCCGATCGTCTTCATAGATCATCCCCCCAATCTAATTGAAAAGTTATACGTGGCAGTTTATAACCTTTAGCCCTCTGGTGGTTTAGAATACTTTTCTGATATCAGTTTTGAAAAACTGAGCACTGAACCTAGCCCCGTCTCGACCAGCTTCAGTTCCCTCCCCATGTCATCGAATGCTCGAGATACTTGTTCCCTTCCTTCCGGCGAAACCTGCTGGAGCAGCATCTCACAGTGCATGGTCTCCAGAGTCAGAATCGAAAGAGCATGGTTTACATATCGGCCAACAGCTTCGACGGTTTTGTGAAACATCTGAACCGAAACGGTACGCATCGCAAGGTCCTCCTGTTCTCTCCTATGTTCTACTTCGTCTTCTAGCCAGTCTTCGGGCTTGGAAACGCCAAACCGAGCGAAATTCAAGTTGGGGGTATGTTTCATAGCGCAGAGTCCTTTACCATTTCTCAGTCGCAACCTGTATGCCAGAGCCCAAGGTGTAGAGAGGGTGGTTGCGTAACTGATTCTCTGGTTGTCAGTTAGAGGAACTCTGAGCGCTTAGATGTGAGTCAGAGAAGCTGTGCAGAAGTGCTGGAATCCTCCCCTAAACTGCGGGATTCAGCTTACTCAGACGGATAGCGGAGCCTGCTACACGGTGGGAGAAAAGGAGATTCCCAGGACCCCTTAGCTACTGGGACAAGGGTTTATCATGTTTCTGGTGGAAGTTTCCAGATGCCCTTGTGATAAGTCTCAATCAGCCGGTCGAGGTATACATGATAACGATGCGGCAGATTCTTGTACTTCGGCATGACCGTTGTTTTTACTTCCTCTAGGGGCTTTGACGTATCAACTCCATCAAGAACATTAAACAAG